>CACDBG010000018.1 GCA_902551155.1 uncultured Verrucomicrobiota bacterium
TTAAGAAGACTTCGTAGGCCTTGTTTGCGCCAAATCATTGCTGTGAAGAACCCGCTAATCAGAAAAAAGAGCTGCATTCGAAACCCATGGATGAAATTAAAAATATATCCGTAAATTTCCGGGTTTTGGTTGATATCTTGAGGCACCATCGGCAAAGGGATTGGCATAAAGGATAAAAGCCCATGAATTACAATTCCTAGCAACATTGCACAGGAACGTAAGGCATCCAGATCGTGATAGCGTGTCTTATCCAAAGTGTAAAAAGAAGCTCCAAACTAGCGCATTAGCTCTATCAGCACAATGAAACGAAAAGATATCTAGGCGGTTGTAGATTCGCGAATCCGTTTACCATTCAGCAATGTCCCTACAAAGGTGTAGCGCACCAGAAATTCATACATCACCAGTAAAACGACTGTTGTGGAAACACAATAGGCAATAAACTTAAGTAACCCCGGAGCTTCCAACTTTGCAAACATCACCTGAAGGCACATCAATGGAGCTAAATGTGCCAAATACAGCCAATAAGATGAATCGGAAATGTAACGCGCCAGTTTGCTTTGATTTGAAAAGAAAGCTCTAAAGAAACCGATAAATCCAAATATCATCAGCCAGACATAGATAGACGCACACACACTAACCCAAAAATGATCATACCAAATTTGAGATGCATTAGATTTAAAATCCCCCGCTGCGGCTGCATTACGTGCCTCCATAAAACAAACCCCAAGAATCAAAAAAGGAATAGCTAACAAAAACGAAAGAGGCCAAAGCTTACCTACTTTGTGATCAAATTCATCGTGCCCGTAACATAGAACTCCAACTCCAAAAAATATTCCATAATAAAGAAGTACTGGTGGCCACGGTAAAACACCTCCCGCTGTGTCCGGGCCAAACGACTGCCCCATAAAAAACTGTGGCACGAAAGTAAGTGGCACCAACCACAACCAACGTAATGAAGATGTCGTAATCCATCCGGGCACTGCACTGAGCTTAAACTTTTTCGCTATCCAAACCACCAAAGCAAAACCAAGAACCAACCATATTAAATAATACAAAAACCAAAGATGATTAAACATAGGCGCCATAGCTGCAACCATTCCAATACCCAGCACCGCCTGTAACCACTCCGGTAGTTGCTTCATCACCATTTGGTTAAAATCACCCTTATCCCATTCCCCCCAATCACCTCCATCAGAATCTCGAATATTTTTGGAAAGTTTTATTTCATCCACACCGGGGCCGGAAACACTCAACGATAATCCTTGGGCACCACCTGAATCAAAATATTCCACCCTAATTTTTACTTCTCCAGGCTCCAGTTCTATTGAACCTTCCTTATATTTCACCGCATGCATGCCATCATTATCAATAAGCTCCTGACCGTTTATAAGCAGGCGCGACCCGTCATCAGAGCCCAAGCGGAATTTAAAGTCTCCAGCCTCCTTGATCTCCAGTTCTCCTTCAAACACCATCCCAAAGGTTTCTTCCCGCTGCGCCAAACCAAGATCAATAACCCCTTTCTCTGACTGTCCACTGAATTCAGGTGTGAGCTTGTCAAAATCAGGCAGAGACGTGAAACGTTGATAATATACTCGGTATTCAAATTTCTTTAGCGGTCCTTTAGATTCCGATACCTCCCCAACAGGGGCACCATGTAAACCCGAAGCTACCTGTTTTCTGAGAATCTGCGCACATTTAAACCGATCCATTTTGATTCGATCCAAGTCCAAATCCAATCCAAGCGACTCCCCAATAGATTTGTATATCTCCTCAAGTTCCCTGTTCCAAGGACCTTCCACATAATTAAGTGCAGTTTGGCCCTTGTTGCTCTTGAGCGCAGGGTCCACCCCTTTATCCAGCAAAAATTGAACAACTTCCGGATGAGCAAAAAAGGCGGCGATATGTAGGAGCGTTTCTCCTTTTTCATTGGTTTGCTCGATGTTAGACCCTCTTTTCAAATGCCCTTTCACAGCATCCAAATCACCCACCACTACCGCATCTGTAATTGAATTTACCGACTTTTCAGCCGCAGCTCGAATATCACCTTTGCCATCGAAAAAAACTTTTGCCCCAAGAGCCCCAATCCCCAACCCAGCTAACATAGTGATCCAAGCAATGGGAGTAAAAATAGCCAAGGGCAGCAGTATCCGTTTGGCCCGATGTATCAGTAGTTCCTTCATCCCTCGGTTACGCCAGAGCATGACCGTAAAGAACCCACTCACTAAAAAGAAAAGCTGCATTCGAAAGCCATGAATGGCGGTAAAACACAGCTTATAAGGGCTGAATTTCTCAGGAGCTTTGGTGCCTGCAGCATTAGCCGCCTCAGATACAATAGCAGGGACCATCCAATGAGCATCGTTTTGAGGTGCGTAGCCCGGCCATCCTGGCTGACCGAAGGCGAGGATCGCATGCAAAACAATCCCCAGCAACATCGCACATGCCCTCAACGCGTCCAAATCATGGTAGCGCTTCTTTTCTAGGATCGGAGGAAGAGTTTCTGATTCAATAATCGGCGGCAAATTTGTCGGCTCAATGTCAGAAGAGTTGCCCACTATTAAAAACTATTCAGCACCGGCTGCACTAAGAATCTCGGCAATTTTTACGCGATCCTTCTTGATTCGATCCAAGTCAAATTTTTTATTATCCGCTCCGTCAAGTAACCCATAAATAAAACTCATGGTTCCCCATTTAAGGGTCACAGCAACCAGCGGAGTTTCGCCTTTTTTGTTTTTCGCATTCACATTTGCTCCAGCTGCAATCAGTGCCTCTACAATTTCAATATTGCAGACGAGGGTTGCCAAATGCAGAGGTGTATTTCCATCTTTTGGCTCAGGAACATTTAAGTTAACTCCTTCTTCAATAAACTTCTTAGTCGCTGTTATATCCTCATGAAAAACCGCTCCATATATATCGGTTATCGGAGGATTTCCCACCGGCCTTCGAACCATCTCTTTCGGCACACCATCCGTATTCAGCATTTTGGCGCAAATTGGGCGAGCAGCCCTAATTCTAGCATAATCAATCTTTAACCCATGGGGGGCCAGGGCCGATTCTATGCCCGCATATATATCCTGTGCATCATCCCACAAAATCAAAACTCCATCCAAAGCAGTCGCACTGCCAAGATTTCTGATATTGTCATCTGCTCCATTCTTTAAAAGCATTTCAACCATATTCGGATATCCCATAATAGCAGCTGTATGGAGAGCAGTTGATCCATCAATTTTCTGGAGGTTAACATCTGCACCGGCGTCAACCAGTGCACTGGCCACCTCTTCATGCCCGAAAATGGATGCTAAAATGAGTGGAGTATTATTTTGGCCATCAGTAGTGCGTTGATTTAAATCCGACCCAAATGAAATTTGTCTTTTAACAACATCCAGATCTCCGGTTACACAAGCATCCAGCAAATCCGTATTCATCTTAATTGTGGACTGATTATCTCCAGTCTCCACAATGGAAGATGCTTCCTCTTTCTTCCCACAGCTAACCAGAGCTGCGGTCGAAACCACTATGAAAAGAAATCGTTTCATTTTACTTAGCGCCGGCAGCACGCAGAAGCTCTGCCACTTTCACTCGGTCCTTTTGGATTCGATCCAAGTCAAATTTCTTCTGCGCTAGGTTTCCTAGATAATCATATCCCGGCTTTATCGTTTCCCAGGGTATAGT
Source organism: uncultured Verrucomicrobiota bacterium (assembly GCA_902551155.1). Taxonomy (GTDB): domain Bacteria; phylum Verrucomicrobiota; class Verrucomicrobiia; order Limisphaerales; family UBA1100; genus UBA1100. Next base: position 3,670 of record CACDBG010000018.1, read on the forward strand.
TGCTGCAACCAAAGGTGTTTCCCCTTTCTTGTTCTTTGCATTTACATCGGCCTTACCATCAATAAGTACTTTCACAATTTCAATATTGCAGACAAAAACTGCCCAATGAAGAGGTGTGGATCCATCATCGGGCTTGGGGGCATTCACATTAGCTCCATTAGCAACAAGTTGCTTAACTGCAGCCAAGTCTTCCTTAAAGACTGCATCTGATAATGCCGCAGGCCCCAGCGTATTTCCGCCTCCACTCAAAATTTTTGCTACCTCTACGCGATCCTTGGCAATCCGTTCAAGGTCGAACTTTTTCTGCGTTAACCCTCCCACAAAATCATATATCGGCTTTAATGATTCCATTGGCAGAGTAGTGAAAAGCATCGGCGTTTGTCCTTTGTCATCCTTTGCATTCACATCAGCCTTAGCGGCTAGAAGCACTTTCACAATTTCAATATTACACACGAAAACTGCCGTATGAAGAGGCGTTGAGCCATCTTCCTTCCGCATATTAACGTCCGCCCCACCTGCAATGAGTGCCTGAACCGCAGCCAAATCCTCATTATAAACCGCATCGATTAGTGTCCCCGCTCCCGTAGGGGCAGCAGTGTTGCCGCCGGCATTACGAAGAATCTGTGCGCAAACCGGTTGCCCAGCTCTTACCTTCTCATAATCAATTGTGACACCAGCTGGGCCGTATACAACAGCACTTAAAAAATCGAGTATCCCCTTGGTTAATTCCCATGGAGCTTGAGCAGAAGCCAATGCCGTTGAGCCGGCATTATTCTTAGCATTTATATCTGCACCTTTCTCAAGGAGTAACTTAACCGTTTCAGACTGTCCAAAAAATGCCGCACTGATCAGGGCCGTTGTGCCGTCCTTATTTTTTAGATCCAATTTTGCCCCACCATTAATAAGAGCCTTGGCAATATCCGTTCGCCCACAGGTTATCGCTACAATGAGTGGGGTATTTTGTTCCGGCCCTCTTTGGTTCAAATCTGTACCGCCTGCGATGTGTGCTACAACAGCTTTGAGGTTTCCCTTGGTACAAGCATCAAAAATTTCCATATCCGTATTGGTCTGAGCCTTGACTGTAGGTTGGATTGAGCCAATTTCGGAATCAGTCGGGCCTTCTTCTTTCTTACCACAGCCAACGAGGACGGTGACTAGCATTAATACAAGTAGTTTTTTCATATTTAAATTCTCTTTTTAAAATACTTGGAGTCCTTACTAAGTCAGACAATCAAATTTGTTTCAATAAATTACCAGAAACAACTTACGTTAATTCTGCTCATATAGTTACATTACTTTCTAATTTCCTGAGATCAGGAAAACAACTGCTCAATCGGATTACCATCACGCACCAGAGTAATGGGTCGACCAACATTGGCTTGAAACTCCATCTTGGAATCAATGCCAATATTCCTAAAAAATGAGGAGGCCAAATCCTCCGGGCTCACGCTTTCATTCTTAGGTTCAGCCGCCTTGGCATCAGTTTCTCCAATTACCTGGCCGCCGCGAATATCGCCCCCCGCCATCAGAGCAAACATGGCCCGTGCCCAGTGATCGCGCCCACCTTGTCCATTGATCTGCGGAGTGCGCCCAAATTCGCCGGCCACCATGATAGCGGTGGATTCAAAGAGGCCACGTTCCTTGAGTCGGTCGAACAAGCCGGCCAACCCTTTGTCGAATGGGGGCAGCAGTTTTCTCAGCCGTGAAAAGTTATCGGTGTGAGTGTCGAAATCAAACTCGGCGGGACGCAAGCGAATGGTGACAAAGTGCACGCCGGCCTCAATAAGGCGCGCGGCCAACAGCAGGCTCTGTCCGAATTCATGTTTGCCGAACCGCTTGGATTCCGCAGGTTTTTCCTGTTCCAAATCAAAGGCCTTACGGGTGGACGGGGCGCTGATGATATCATGGGCCTGTGCGCCAAAGCGGTCCAGACCCCTGACCGGTGCATCGAGTTTTTCGAAGCCCTCAAAAGCCGTGTCCAAATCATCAAGGAGTCTTCTTTGGGATTTGTAGCGATCAACAGTAAGGCCATCCTCGAGCGAGATACCCCGAACGCTATAGGGAATGCCAAAGTTCGGCTTGCCGGCGGTTAAAGCGCTGAATTCGTTACCCAAATAGCCGGGCCCAACAAAAGATTCATCAATGGACACGTAGGTAGGAAGGTCACGGGCTGAAGGGTGCATCTTGCTGACTACCGATCCATATTCTGGATAGCTCAAGGTTTGCGATGGGCGATTACCGGTCAGTAGGTATTTTTTACCCAAACCATGATCAGCAATGGTGTGGGTAAGGCCGCGGATGATCGAGTAATCCTTCATGCGCTTGGCCAATTCCGGCAGGTGCTCACAGATGTGAATGCCGGGCACGGCGGTGGGTATTGGTTTAAACTCGCCGCGATATCGTGCCGGAGCATTCGGTTTAAGATCAAATGTATCCTGATGAGAAGGCCCGCCTTCCAGAAAAATAAAAATAGCCGATCGCTTTGCGCCTTTCTCACCAATGGCTGCCTGTGCACGCAGGTATTGCGAGAGCGTTAAACCACCAATGACGCCTACCTTGAGAATTTCGCGTCGAGTAAAAAGAGGACGGTATTTTTTCATCGATTTAAAATAAATTCCTTGGTGTTCATCAAAGCCCACAATAAATCCTCCATGCCGACCTTGATGGTCTTAGCCTCCTGCAGATGTTGTATTGCCCGTGCCTCCTCAGGGACAGAGGGATAGCGGTTAAGCGCTCGAAGCCATGCTTCCTGAATCATTTCCTTACTATTTTCTGCCTTCCTTTCAATTAATTCATCAATCCAACCACTTTCTGACAAACGCATTCGCACCAATGGATCATTCTGTAGGAAGATGGATTGCAGAAGCGTGGGCTCATTTACTCGTTCACAATCACAATTGGTGGCTCGATCCGGCTTACCGAAGACTTTCATCGCATGTGTACCACTCATACGCATGGAAAGGTGGCCCGTCCCACGCCGCTTGAGATTAGTGCGGACTAGCTCCAATTCATCCGAAGCCGCCGTCACCTGTTTCATGGCATCATAAACAACTTCAGCAGGTATACGTCGCGGAATTGCGCGACTATAATTGCGCCGGTCCTCGACGTTGGTTTCATTGGGTCGCCAACTGCGTTGGTATGTTTGGCTGCTGGTAATTTGCCGATGCAGCCATTTCATGTCGTAGTTACTCTTGATAAATTGTTTGGTTAACCAGTTTAATAATTCAGGATTACTGGGGGGATTGGAGGGAGTAAATTCATCGGTAGGCTCCACAATCCCCACATTAAAATAACCGGCCCATACGCGGTTTACAAAGGAACGGGCAAACCAAGGGTTATCCTTTTGGCGTAACCAATCCATGATAGGTCGGCGCGGATCCTTGCCTTCCAGCTTTACCGTGTGACTGCGCAACAGACTCAGTTCAGTATTTTTTGTGGTAATGCTTCGCTCGTTTTTTTGGCGGCGGCTGTCACTGTTAACAGAGGGATCAAAGAAGCCGGCAAAATCCACAAAATCATTCTGAGTCCACTGATCAAAGGGGTGTTTATGGCATTCGGCACACTGCAGCTGAATTCCAAGAAAACTGTGGGCGACAGACATAGCAGTGTCCTTGGGTTCCTTTAAGCTTTGACGAGTCCAGAAATGAGGCATTCCTTGCCCAACCCCATGATCAGGATTCGCTAGAATAATGCCTTCAGCCAAATCGGCATATGATTTATTCTCAGAAATTTTCTCATAGATCCAGTCATACCATTGACTGGCTTTTCGATATCCTTCTTCGGTAGCTACTTCCAAAAGACTATTGATTGAAGCAGGGTTACAACCGGTGAAGTCACAAAGTTTATTAGTCCACCATGCAGCGTAGGCAGGTCGCTTTAAAAGCTCTTCTATCTTTCGACTACGTTTATCCTGTGAATTATCAGACAGAAAGGCCTTTACTTCATAAGGAGATGGAAGCGTGCCGGTTAAATCAATACTTAAGCGCCTGAGAAACTCAGCATCGGTACAGGTTTCTGAGGGAGTAAGCCCAAGCTTAATTAGTTTGGATCCAACAAACCGATCAATCGGATTGGCATACCGACCAACGTCCAATTGAGGTTGATGATCGGTTAAGGGACGTAAAACCGGAATCGCCGCGATACCGTTATCATACAAGGCTACAACGTGCGTGTCTCCTTTACCTACCGATTGAGCCAAACCGGCTTCATCAACTTTTACCACCGTATCATCCTTAGTGAGGAAACGGGTTAGATTAGTCACATCCTCACGTTCCCCACTCTCCCAATGGGCAATAATCTTGATTTGAGCAGTGTCATCATTTTTCCTAAAAAGTAGTTCCTTTGGAACGTAATCAAGCCGGACCAATTTCTTTCCAGACTTGATGGGCACCGCACCCGATCCTATCGGCCACGGGGCTCCCATACGAACCCATGCTTCCAAATCGGCAATTTCCTGTGGTTCCAATTTTCGTTTAGGCGGCATTTGCAAATCCGGGTCAGTATGGTGGATTGCTTTGATCAGCAAACTTTTGTCTGGATCACCCGGCACAATGGCCGGTTCGTCAGAATTACCTCCGCGCAATACATCTGAACGCGAGTTAAGTTGTAGCCCACCCTTGCTTTCGTTAAACCCATGGCACTCGTAACAATTAGCCTCCAGCAGAGGGCGAATTTTCTTTTCAAAAAACAGAACTCCTTCGTTACTAAACTCCGGCTGCTTTTTTAATCGCACACGCTCGGATTCGTGAATAGCTGTTCCGGGTGCTCCTGATTCAATCCAGCGGTACAGTAAACGATATTCCCATGAATCGGGCTCTATAATTTCCCCTCCCTTGTGTTTCACTGACTTGGTTGCTTTTTGCAGTATTAAGCTTTGTTTGGGTGATTTTAAGTCTACGCGGTTTTGTTTTCCCGTGGAGTCTCTTGCCAATAAAGCCGCGTGATCCTGCTGAAAATCAAAACCAAATAAGGAAAGGCGCAAGTCTCCTTGACCCTGAAAGGAACCGTGACACTTGGCGGAACTACATCCCAATTTCCCTAAAAGCGGAACCACGTGTTTCTGAAAATCAGGAGTAGCGATATTTCTTGAAGCACCAAAACTGGCGGTAGCCATTAGTAAACCGAGTAATGACCACAAGAGTTTCATGTTAATGAGAGTCGGAGACTTTATTCCCCGATCCTGAGTAGATCTCCCTGCACTTGGAACATGTCAAAGACAACGTCCTCGTGCCGCGCCCCAATCTGGATGATGTCAGTAGGGCGCAATTCCTTGAAGAGGTTCTCGTACTGCGGGTAGAAACCAGCCAGTCGTACCCGCTTGCCCTTGATGCTATTGGGGGCCACGGCCTTACTTTCCTTGGTCGTGCTTATCACTTTTTCAATTTCCATCAGGACCTCATAACCACCAACTTCAATGATTTTTCCCTTAAGCACTCCTTCGAATCCTCTGAACTCTTTGGGAGGGACTCCGTGAGCCTCAGGATCAAACGGAACGGCGCGCTCCAAAACGTTAAACTTGTGGGCAAAGAGAAGAGTTTTGTCCTCGGCAATATAACCGGCCGTGCGTACCTTAAGAGTTTGGCCTTTTTTGATAAGCAATAAATTGTCCCTGAACTGCCCTGATACCCCGCTGACCCTGACGGTTTTCCCAATGATTTCATCCTTTATCCATTTGCTGGTGTATCGGTTCAACGTGGCATAATCGACTTCCATAGAGAACTCACCCAACTCGATATCCCTGGATTTCAAACGGCCGATGACTATAGAGTAAAAATTAGACCGCCCTTTACCTTTCTCACTTTCTCCCTTACCGGCAACCTTTCCACCCCCTTTGCCTCCACTTTTACCCTCACCAAGGGAGCCGCCCGCTTTTATATACTCAGCGATTGCTTTGTCCTTGGTCATCTTGCCACTTTGAACAGCTTTCTTGAGGTCCTCACCCAATTTCTGAAGGTCAACTTTTTCTGCCGGCTTGGTTCCTTTTTTAGCGCCCGTTCCTTTTTTAGCGCCCGTTCCTTTTTTAGCGCCCGTTCCTTTTCCGTCTTTTTGAGCCTCCGCAGCCTCCTTATATTTTGCGATGGCTTCTTCCTTCGTCATCTTGCCGCTTGCAACGGCTTTCTTGAGTTGTTCGCCATACTCGTCCAAATTTACTTTGGTCGGTTTATCTTTTTTCGGCGGCTGCTTGCCAGAAGCCGCTTCAGACAGTTTTTCAAAGGCTTCTTTTTGGGTCATTTTACCACTAGCCACTGCTGACCTAAGTTGCTGAGCCAGTTCCTTAAGATCAACTTGCCCTTTCCCATCACTGGAGCCTTTTCCTTTAGCCCCACTTTTACCGGCCACCGCTTTATTCCACTTGGCTATAGCTTCCTCCTTAGTCATTTTCCCACTGGTAACTGCCGCTTTTAATTGCTGCCCCAATGCATCCAGATCCTTACTGGCAACTTTCCCGCCTTTATTTGACCCACTTGGTTTTTGACTAGCCGCTACCACTGGGAGGGGATCGACCTGATAACCCTTAGCAATACGATAGAGATGGGTATTGGACCTAATCAACATTGAGTCTCCGACAATAGCCGGCATTGAAACAAAAACTGTGTCTGATTCATTTTTGAACAAAACCTTAAATTCAGAAGACGCCTCAATAACTGAAAAAACTCCATCTCTGCTGAAGAAGTATATCTTTCCATCGGCAAAGATAGGTGACACCCAATGATTTTGAATCCCTCCCAGCCTTTCCTGATAGAGTTGCTTACCGGTCTTGGCATCAAGGCAACTAACCATTCCCCCACTATCACCAATCATATACAGGTTGTCTCCAACAACCAATGGGGCCGGAATATTTGATACACCCCGCCTGGTTGTCCAACGAATGTGCGTATCAGTTACATCCCCCGAACCGGATGGATCTATAGCGAACAGGTTTTTTGAAATTCCCGAATTCGTGAAAACCAAACCATGCCGATAAATCGGACGACATGTGACATTGTAGCCATACCCTTTTCCATGACGAATGAACCATAACTCCTTACCACTGGAGGGGTCGTAGGAATAAGTCGCTTCGGCGGCGGGACTGATAAGCTGCTTTCTCCCATTGTGATCAATGAGGGTAGGAGTTGCATAGGATTTGCGATTATCGTTGGGCTTACTTTTGGGAGGTTCCTGACCGGACTTATATGTTCTTTTTGTCAACCAACGAGTCTTGCCAGTTTGTTTTTCAAGAGCAGCCACAAACTGCTGATCCACTCCGTCGTAGGTCAGGAACAATAAATCCTTATCCATGACAGGCGACGAAGCGGGGCGAACCCGATGGTCGCAGTTCAAGTCACGCCGTTCCCAAATCTTTTTTCCGGTCTGAGTATCGAGACACGCCGTACCATAAGTTCCAAAGTGAACGTAAATGCGACCCTCTTCAATAATAGGAGTAGGCGTAGCATGAGTATTTAAATCCGACCATTCGTTTTGCGGGTTAGCCACATCAAACACTTTGATGTCATGCATGATTTTTCCTGTGTCCAATTTCACACAAAGGACGAAAAGTTCTGAACCATCATCTCGGGCCGTAGTTACCCATACTTGATCCTTCCAGACCACGGGCGAAGACCAACCCAAACCATGAATGGCAGTACGCCACTGAACATTTTTTGTCCCACTAAATTCTGTTGGCAGGTTCGACGAAGTGCTGACACCATCTCCATTGGGCCCGCGAAATTGGTTCCAATTGGATGTGTCAAAAGTATCATTGCTCCTCGCATTAAACGGCAACGCAAACACAATAGAAGTAACAAAACATAGACCAAGATATTTGATTTTATTTTCCATTCTTTAGACAATAAACGAATTGTATATAATACAGCTATTTAGAGGACTTAGTTACTTAAAAAGTAACATTTTTTCAGTGAATAATCACCATTTTAGTTTCTGTCATCTCATTTATCGCATATTTTGGGCCTTCTTTGCCGAATCCACTGTCTTTAAGTCCTCCGTAAGGCATGATTTCCGAACGCCATGCTGTTCCAAAATTAACGTGTAAATTACCGCTATCCACTTCTCTAGCAAACCGTATAGCCCGGTCAATGTCCTGAGTGAAGACAGCCGCACTCAACCCAAAACGCGTCTGATTGGCTAGACCTATGGCCTCATCAAGACCAGTAACGCGCGTTATTCCTAAAGCGGGACCAAAAAGTTCTTCGCAGCTCATTTTCATGTCTGCACCTACATTCGTTAAGAGAGCAGGCTGAATTAATGATCCTTCGCGTAAGCCCCCACACAATAACTGAGCCCCCTGCCCCTTGGCTTCAAAGATCCAATTCTCAACTCTTTTGGCATCACTCTCACGTACCAGTGGCCCTACATCTGTTTCTTCTATCAATTGATCGCCGGCAGTGAGTTTGCTAACCTTTGACAACAAAGCATCAGTTAACTCCTCATAACAACCTGTTGTCGCAATCACCCGCTGGCTCGAAATACATACCTGTCCTGCATTGGCATAACCGGTCACTACCAAAGTAGAAGCAACTTTTTCCAAATCCGCATCATCCAGAACAATCACCGGGCTGTTGGAACCCAATTCCATTGTTAATCGCTTCAATCCTGCAGCACGTGTAATGGATAACCCCACTTCAGCACTACCGGTAAAACTGATTTTACGAACTCGCTGATCTTCACAAATGGCTATACCCAATTCAGATCCCGATCCTGTCACACAAGCAATAGCTTGAGGCGGTAATCCAGCCTCCAATAAAATCTCTACAAGCTTTAAGGCAGAAAGAGGTGTATCACTAGCCGGCTTGAGGAGAACCGCGTTGCCTCCGGCAATCGCCGGACCCACCTTATGGGCAACAAGATTGAGTGGAAAATTAAAAGGAGTAATCGCCGCTACAATTCCGCAAGGAACCCGTAGCGTGAACCCCATTTTTCCCACCCCGCCGGAGGTAGAATCCAGTGGAACGGTTTCCCCGCGTAAATTACGCGCTTCATCGGCCGACAAATCAAAAGTCTCTGCAGCCCGCCCGGCTTCAATAAGACCTTCAGTTAACACCTTACCTTCCTCAGTACTAATCAATCGCCCGAGTTTATCTTGCTGGCCCTGAATTATTTGCGCAGCCTTACGCAGTATGTCTACCCGCTGATGGGTGGGCATATCGCGCATGACTTTGGCTCCTTGCTCCAAACCATCTAAGGCTGACTCAATATCCTTCGCTGAACCGACAGGCACCGTGTCAATGGAAGCCCCATTGTAAGGATTTACTACCTCAGCACACTGAGTCCCACTAACCCATTCACCTTGCAAAAACATTTTCATGGCACAGAAAGTATTAAGAAAATCGTTTATTCCTCGAGCAACTCGACCATTCCTCTACCCAACGCATCACCAATAAGAAAGTAACTTTCCGCATTACCGAACCAGTGGTGGCCGTGTCCAATATTAGGAGACTGTTCCTTTGGGCGAGCAAAAGCGGTTGTGGAGATAAACTTTACATTGCCCCCCAATTCCTTACGTCTGGCTACCGCCTTTTGCGCTTCGCGAATAGAAAGCATGTTTTCTCCAGCCTTGGGGCCGCCATTGCCCAATTCGCCAATAATGGCCGGAAGCTCAGGTTTATTAAATTCTTTACGCACATCCTTAATGAGATGCACGAGATTATCCTCATATTCCCTAAGAGCACTCTGATTGAACATATCGTTCCAACCCTGAAACCAAATAAATCCACTGACAATCGGTTTGCGCCCTTTTAAATCAGGAAAGTCCGCGGACACCGCAACCAAAGCCTCTCTAACTTCTGCTATCATCTTGGTGTAATATTCACCCACTTCTCCCCCGGCACTTGGCGGACGAAAATCATTGTACAAACTCTTACCGCCCCAAGCGGTCTTGATAAGCAATACAGGGGCCTCAATAGCATCACCTAGTTGGTGGCCTATTTGCAATTCAGGCCCAATATGATGCCGACTCTTATCTGATCCATATCCGGTAAACCCAATCGTTAGACCTCCTTTCATAACTTCCTGTTTGTTTCGAAAGCGCACAAATACGTCGTCACGAATAACCCAGTGACCTTTTGAATCTTTAAGGTGCTTATAACGATCGGGATTAGCGGCTATCACAGTATTCAGATTACCTTTGCCTCCGTTGTAATACTCGGGGTGATCCATATCAACAACCCCTTGCCCTTCCATATTCGATTGCCCCGCAAGTATGTAAACCTGCACGATATCTGAAGATTTCGGAGGTAAAGCAGTACAGCAGCCAGTAGCAACAAAAAAGGCGATGGTTGCCATAAGAAATATCATGAGGATGCTATGCATGCAAAAAGTCTAACCGGAGGAACCCGAGGGTCACGGAGAAAAATAATATAAATTTTCTATTATATCGACGTAGATATATTTAAAAGACTGCCTCTAAGAAACCTTCGTCATCAACAACTTAATGAGCCATACTTATCTTTGACCTCACTTCGGATGAACAAACAGCTGCGTGAAATATATTTGGCCATTCACTGACTTGGCTACTCCAATACCGGTAATGCTATACTCAGGGCGTTCCATATTAGCCAAATGCGAAGGACTTTTCTGCCACATCTTCACCGCACGCGCTGCTGGATCGGCCTCGTTCGTATTGAAGGCAAGGTTTTCTCCTGCCCGTCGAAACGGTATGATATTTTTTATTTGCCCTGCGCGAACAACATTGAACCCCACGTGACTAAACTCTCCACCTTGGGCCATGGCGGCGCTTTTGCCTCTGGCAATCTTGCTAAGGCGCAAGTCCAGCTTCAGTTCAGATAAATTCTTTGCCAAACGATGAGCGTTTACTTTTGTAAATACTGTATAAGAGAGAGATTCGAGCTCCTTAGCATTTTCGTGGGGCTGGATAGAGACATCAACCGAACTACATCCAGCTAATAGCAAAAGTGTACTAACAAAACCCAGTTTCACTTGAATTGAATCTAATGGTGTACTCTGAATTTAACCGACCAGTTCATGAATCGGCTTTATCCCGCTATCGACGAGGTAGTGAGGACGCCCTTGAGGATCTTTGACCGTTGCCGTCGCCGTATTGATGCCCAGACAACTATAAAGTGTCGCGAACACTTCCTGAAATTTCACAGGGCGATCCACCGGCTCATTACCATGCCTATCTGTAGAACCAATAACCTGCCCGTGATTCATACCGCCACCGGCCATGAAGGCAAAATTCGCACGCGGCCAGTGATCGCGACTATTATTTTTGTTAATCTTCGGAGTACGCCCAAACTCACCCCACATAACCACTGCTACGTCCTTACTTAATCCACGTTCTTTTAAATCGGCGATCAGCGCTGAAAGCCCCTTATCCAAGAGTGGCATTTCCTCGCGGGAGCGGGGGAAGTTCAGACCATCGCCTCCATGCCAATCCCAGCGACTGTAGTTCAACGAAACAACACGAGCCCCTGCTTCCACCAGACGGCGGGCAACAAGGAAATTGCGTATCATCTTAGGCGCCCCGTCACGTTGATACTTAGGAATATTTATCCCATACCTTTCAGCAATACGAGGGTCCTCCTTGGATAGATCCAAAGCATCCATCAGGCCCCCATTGGAAAGAATATTGATCGCTTGCTGATTATGCTCATCAAGCCCCTTAATCTGACCCTTTGCATCAGCATCCCGCCGGAATCGGTCAATGCCTTCAAGCAAACTCTTCCGATCATTCAAACGATTAAGATTTATTCCCTCGAGCACCAAACTTTGTGCCTTGGCATTAGGATCTTTTTGCACTAGCTGCATGGGGGAGTGAGCAGCACCAATAAAACCAGCATTGCCCGCCTGACCCCATGTCCGGTTACCCGTGGGATACATGAGTGACACATTTGCAGGAACACCTCCGGAACTAGGCTGAAGTTGAGAAACCCATGAACCCCAACTCGGCCAGCCTCCCTGCGGGGAATTACGCTTTTCACTTTGACGACGACCGGTCATGCACTGATAACAGTCATGCGCTCCATCTGAATCGGAAATGGAGCGAATGATCGAATACTGGTCGGCCATGGTTGCTAAACGCGGGAAAAGTTCACATATCTCTACTCCAGGCACGTTTGTTTTGATTGGCCTAAATTCACCTCGAATCTCTTTTGGAGCATCTGGCTTCAAATCAAAGAAATCCAAGTGAGAGGGCCCACCGGGAAGATAGATATTAATCACGGCCTTGTGGGATCGTCCCAATTTCTGCGAAGCCTCCACCTCCAGTAACTGCCCGAGAGACAATCCACCAGCAGCCATTCCCCCGATTTTAAGAAAATTCCGGCGCGAAAACCCATCACAGTGAGTTCGGCGTTTGTCCCGATTACCAAACAGCTCAACCATAACGTTCTCTAATTTATGACAAAATATGACACGTGGCGAGAGAGAAGTTCCCTTGCTTGCCTTTCCCGCCATTTCCTCACACGATAACCGTAAGGATGGTATTTAAGGACCGCAACCGCTTAACGCTGGATTACAATCGCTTCCCTGGGGGAATATTCAATCCGTCATTAGTCAAACATACAAATGGACTGTGGGGTATAGCCCGCTGTGAGCAATACAATCAAGCTGAGCGTAATGAGGATAAATCACTTAATTTTACTTCCAACCAAGCAGTTCTCTTCGAACTAGACACCTCACTTCAGGTAAATAAAGCCAAATACGATGTTAAATTTGAGGGTTTCCCTGACAAACCCTGGCGAGCAGAAGATTATCGCCTTTTTGTATTTGAGAATCAGATCTTTTGTACACACACACTTTGGGTAGAGGGTTATAATATCGGCATGGCTCTTTCCCGGGTTAACCCGACTGAAGGCATTATCACACTACTAAATCCCATCGTAATAAAGAACTTGGAGATTCAGGGGATTGAAAAAAACTGGGTTATGATTCCGGGTGAAAAAACCCTCCACTGTCTCTACAGTTTTTATCCGTATTTTACTCTGGCAAAATTAGATAATTTGAATTCTGCACAGTTCAAACTCCTGAGCCGCACCAGACTTGAACCTCCTACCAATGGATTAGCTGATCAACTGATTTCCTTGAGCACTGTCCCGCAGCGTATTGGTGATGCCTGGTATCTTCTAGTTCATCAAAAAGATAGAGATCACGTGTATCATGATTATGTGGTTCAACTAAATAATAGTACTCTAATGCCCGAGATAATCAGCGACAGCCCCGTCATTTCGGGTGGTGATTGCGAAGGATTTTGGAGAGGCTATCTTACGGTCTACTCACTGCTCGTCATAGACAAACAAGCTATCGTATCCTTCGGCGAGGGTGACCGCTACTCTGGAATAATGACTACCTTAGTTTCTGAATTACTCGAGAGCCTCTAATTGTTTTCTAATCGTTTGCGTTTTACTCCAGAAAGCGGGGGCTTTTCCCGATTATTCTGCATGTTCTCCTGCAGATATTGCCGAGTAATACCAACCTCTTTCATTAGCTGACTCATGATATCTTTATGTTCTTCAATACTTTGCTGATAGTCACTCTGTCCGGCTACGTTTACAGTCTCAAATGGATCTTTTTTTAAATCATAGAACTCAATGTCATCTGTGTGGGGAAAATGGATAAGCTTCTGAGTCTGAGAACGAATTCCCCAATGCATGGGAGCGCGCGCATAATAGGCGTAAAAAATCGCCTTTCTCCAATTCTTGGGCTGCTCTCCTCTAAGCAACGGCCTGAGACTTACCCCTTGCATCACTTTAGGGATCTTAACCCCAGCAAAGTCGAGCATTGTTGGCCCAAAATCGATATTCATCCCAAGCCGATCATTCACAATACCCGCCTTAACTTCCTTCGGATATCGCACAATAAATGGCATCTTAAGTGACTCCTCTAATATCAGCCGTTTATCGTGCATATTGTGCTGCCCAAGCCAATAACCCTGATCACTGGTGTAGATGATAAGTGTATTGTCCAGAATTCCCTCACTTTCAAGATACTCATAGACCCGCTTAACATTATCATCAATTGCAGCAACACAACGCAGAAATTTGTGAATCATATGCTGATAGGCAATCGAACGACGCTCCCGTGGTTTGTCGCTCTTATGCACAAGATCATGCTCGTATTTCAAGTAGTAGGGCTTGGGCGATTTTGCATCAAACATAGACGAATAATGCATCGCCTTTAAGTGTGGACTATTGGCCTCCACATCCTCATGCAGCGTTGGCGGCTCAGGAATTTTACGACCCTCGTGCAATTTGGCCCAACGCTCTGGGTACTCAAAAGATTCATGAGGCCCCTTAAAATGTAAGCTCAAATAAAATGGTTTTTTGTGATCACGCTTTTTCAACCACTTTAAGGCCCAATCCGTATACCGATCGGCATAATAACCTTCATATTTTTCCTGTGAACCATCTGGTCGATGCAAAGTCGGGTTAAAGTATTTTCCCTGCCCCTTGGTCACAGCGTAATTACCAATACCACGGGGAAATTGTTGCATATGCCATTTACCGACCACGCAGGTATCATAGCCATTTTGCGTAAGCTCCCTAATATAGCTGGGAGCCTCAGGCTTGAGACGGCAATTGAGATTCAAAGCACCTGTAATATGACTATATTGACCAGTAACAATACTGGCCCGACTGGGTGAACAAATAGAGTTATTGCAGCACACGTTAGTAAAACGCATACCTTCTGTCGCCAAACGATCTAGCATCGGGGTGTGAACATAATCCTTGAGCCATGATTTGTAGGCTCCAATCGCCTCAGAAGCATGATCATCGCTCATGATAAAGAGAATGTTCGGACGCTTCGCAGCCTCAGTCACGCTATGAAGTAACATAATAATTGTGAGCTGAAACCAAACTTGTCTTTTTAACATATGAACCCTAGTCTAGGCCTATTGAATAAAACGCGATGCTAGGTTAGCTCGCATCCCGATAAAAGGACATTATGTTAAAGAAATTTTTCTCTCTTTTCGCAGGCTTGTGCTTCGGTTGTGCTGTAGCAGCCGAGCTGAAGGTAGGGGATCAAGCTCCGGAGTTTTCCTTGAAAGGAAGTGATGGAAAAACCTATAAGCTTTCCGATTTTAAGGGAAAACAAACCGTGGTCATAGCCTGGTTTCCCAAAGCTTTTACTGGTGGCTGAACGAAACAGTGCAAGTCGTTCCGTGAGAACGGCGAAGATTTAAGGAAATTTAACGTTGCCTACTTCACTGCAAGCTGTGATCCAGCCGAAGGGAAAAAGGGGAATATCAACTTTGCCAAGTCTTTAGAAGCAGACTATCCGATTCTAAGTGATCCAACCAAGGAAACAGCAAAAAATTATGGCGTGGTTACGGGACTGAGACCCTTTCCGCACCGATGGACTTTCTATATTGGAAAAGACGGTAAAATCCTCAAAATCGACAAAAAAGTTAGTGCCGCCAAGGATGGGGCAAACGTGGCTAAAACTCTAAAAGAGCTGGGTGTTGAGGCAAAATAGCCCGCTTGAAACAACTAAATATTGCCGATCAAAAATCTCGCCAAGATTTGGCGAAGTGGCACAGACTTTGAACTTCACGCATGAACCACCGGGAACTTAATCATGTAGCACTTCACGTTGAAAACCTGGAGGAGAGTTGCAACTTTTATGAGCGAGTGCTTGAGCTTAAACCTATTCCACGACCTTCCTTCAACTTTCCCGGAGCATGGTATCAATTGGGCATTTCCCAGGAATTACATTTGATCGGGGAACGAAATGAACCTGTTCACTCCCACCCTCGAGGTAATCATTTTGCGCTTTTAATTGATGATATGGATGACTGGGAAACCCATCTGAAAAAACTTAAAGTCAACTATTACGAGCGGCGAACCCGACCTGATGGCGCTTTTCAAATCTACGTCACTGATCCCGATGGCCACAGCATCGAGTTATGCACCGCACCCTCTGATTCTTGAAAAGAGCTGCCGCCTGAAAAATAATGACTTCCCGGGTGGAGCCAAGTTCCACCCAAATAGGAAAACGAAACACCAAATCAGCCATTAGCGATAAGTAGAGGCTTATCTCCCCGCTCAATCAGGTCTCTACAGAGACTACCCGTGAAAAACTCAACCACACCACCTTTACCATTAGCACCCAAGGCAATCAGATCAAATGGCTCACAATACCCAGAACCCATCACTTCACGTACATCACCAGACTCAGTTTTGCTTTCGACATAGTCGAAACCGTGAGCTCGAAGTAAAGCCGCAGATTTAGTCAGCATCTCTGTACTGCCATTACCCGTATCTGAACAATGCATTAGAGTAATCTTAACCTTGCACCTGCCATAAAGCCGCGCAAACTGTCGCAAAGCACGCATGGAGTGAGGACTCCCATTTACTGCAATCAACGCACTTAATTCATTATCTGGACTCCAATTCAGCGGAACCGCGAATACCGGAGCAAGCGATTGGCCCATGATTTTTTCGAGTGAATCACCCGGCTCATCATCATCAGTTCCATATTCTCCATCGGCACCAGCACCGCTCTCATAGGTAAAAAACGTACGCAATCCAACAACTACGCAATCAAAATAATTTGACTCATGAAGAATTGCTTCTGCGGGGGTTCCTTGCATTTCGAATTCTGTATGTCGCACCCCAGCTGACTCACATCGCTTCGAAAATTTTTCCAGAAGCTCTTCCATCAATACATGATAACTTTCCTCTTTATTGGCGATGCTGGTCTTTGCAAATCTCATCGCTCCTAGAGGGACAGGCCCAACAGACCGCTCAATCCCTTCCACATCCAAAACCACTAAGCCTTCAATACTAGCATCATGATGCTTAGCCAGCCAACAGGCGTAATCAATAGCAGAATCGGTGTAAGTAGACTTATCGAGACAAACGAGGATACGATTGATCATAGCAAAGCGGAACCGTGCTTCCAACTCTCGCCATAAAAACACACTTTTAAGTCTATTACAATCCTATTTTAAAGCTTGAACAGCAACATCTCTTTGATCATCAAACCATTTTAACAGAGATTTACGCATTCGCGTTACCCTTGTCTGATTGGCTTTCACCTTAATTTGATCACTCATCTCAAAGGGATCACGACTTAGATCAAACAATTGATAACGGTTGATTTTTGGGTAGAAAATCAACTTCCACGTTCCTATTTGCACCATCCGCTGAACATCACGAAAATACCCATAACTGGCATGATAAACATTCTTTTCGGGATCAAGCAGTACTGGCACCAGGCTTTTCGCCTCAACCGTTTCAGGAATTTTAATCCGAGCCAGTTCGCAAACTGTGGGATACATATCTCGTAAATAACCAAAGGCTTTAGTCTTTTTACCTTTGGTCAGATTTGGACCACTGATAATAAAAGGCACACGAATTGTATGTTCATACATATTTTGTTTACCCATCAAACCGTGACTACCAATAGCCAATCCATGGTCGCTAGTAAAAATCACATAGGTGTTTTTTAAGCGACCATCGGATCGAAGTTGATTGAGCATACGGCCAACCTGCTTATCGATATTGTCGATTATCGCGTAGTAAACCGCCAATTCGTCTAGCACATCGGCCTTGGTGCGCGGCCAAGACAGGAGTTTCTCATCACGCCCATTGAAATTCCCATGGTCAAACGGGTGCCGAGTCAAAAAGTTCAAGGGCAACTGCATCTTGGCCGAAGTATACTTCTTTTCATAACCCGGTGGATATACCAGTGGATCATGGGGCCCGGTAAAATTCACATGCAAAAAAAATGGTTTATCGGTTTTGCGCCGCAAAAATTCCAGAGCACCATCAACAATATATTTATCAGTCAAGGACGTAAGCCCAATCCCTTTTTCCAGCTCCGGTCTGCCTTCTGCGTTCTTAAATGTCCAATTACGATATCCGGTTATCGCCCGCCCTTTGCGACCTAGAACCTTTTCCTCCTTCTTCCATGTTCCACCTCCTGTAGTAAAAAGTGCGCGGGTTTCATTATACCCCCGGGTGATCGGCTTACCGTCGTTCATCCATTTACCCGAATACCAGGCGAAATACCCTCCTGACACCATAGCAGCAGGCCACAAAATTAAATTGGGATTCATCTTTTCCCCTCTCATCCCAAGGACCCCATTTCGAAAGCCGGAACAACCGGTTAAAATTTCGGCTCTACTTGGCACACAAAGAGGATTGGGACAGATAAAATTTTCGAACGTAATCCCGTTTTGAATCAACCAATCTAAATTGGGGGTATCAATACGTGAATTCCCCAACAACCCAATGGTATCTGGACGTTGATCATCTGTAACAATGATTAAAAAGTTAGGCTTGGCGGCGTTTACTACCCATACCAAAGCCAGTAACAAACTGCATGCCCAACGAATCATTTATTTCCTAAAGGATTCAGATTTCGAATTGTTCCCAGCGGGACCTGAGTCCAAACACGTTCATGAAGGTAGTATATCAGGAATTTTGCAGGGAACTCGATAAGCGAAATTTTCACAGCCAACCAAACATCTTTAGACCAAAAAAAGGCAATAAAACCCGTAACCATAGTAGCCAGTAAACGCCAACTTAGGCCCTTAAGTATGCTTCGCATCCGTGACTCACAAGGGATTTTTTCTTTTGTAGATTCTGTATCTTTTCCGGTCTTCGGGGCATCCATGCCCAACAGACTACTCCAAAATAAAGTCGGTGAAAATCTCCGTATTTTTTCGATTCTGTAAAACCCTTGCAAAAGGCGTTGTCCCTGCCAGAGAGAGAGAATCTGCCAAAGCCTGCTTTTTTCCCTCACCATTAACTAAAACCCATACCTCACGCGCAGCATACAAGGAAGGATAACCTAAAGTAATACGGCGGGGCGGAGGCTTGGGGCAGGTTACCGCACGATATATTGCTTTTGATTCGATCGCTTCCTGATCATCGGGAAACAATGATGCGACATGCCCATCCTCTCCCATTCCGAGAAAAACCAAATCTAAAACTGGCTGCCCGGACGGATCCAAATTAGCAAAACGACAAATTTCAGACTCAGCCTGCTGCACAGCAAATTCCTCATCGCGCTCAGTAAGCAACCGATGAATTTGCGTTTCTGGAATCTCCAAGGAATCAAAAAGGGGGGCGACTGCAAGTTTGTAATTACTCTCATCATCTTCAGGAGGAACTACTCTTTCATCTCCCCAAAAAAAATGTACATTGTCAAATTGCCCTTTTTGAACTTTTGTCACAAAAGCCTTGTAAAGCGCCTTTGGCGTGCGCCCTCCCGAAAGAGCCACTGTAAAAGGAATTGCTGGATCACGTTTAATCAAAGCTTCGTGCCAACGAATAGCTACAGCTTCAATCGAGGATTCAGAATCGGTGAAATGATGCAAAGAATAATTCATTCGGCGGGCTGAGGGTTATGCCACACGTATCCGTCATTAGCCAAAAGTTCTTCTGCTGCCATTGGCCCCCAAGAACCTGCTGCATAAAACTCACGATTTGTGAGTGGCTGATCTCCCCACGCTGCTCTTATATCATCAACAATCCGCCATGCGGTTTCCACTTCGTCACGGCGGATAAAAAGTGTCGCGTCACCGGCCATTGCCTCCAACAAAAGCCTCTCGTAGGCTTCGGGTGTGTAGGCACCAAACTCCGAATCATATCCAAAATGCATACGCACCGGTCGTGAAGTGATACTGTTACCAGGAACCTTCCCATTAAACCGAAGGGAAATACCTTCATCTGGCTGCAAACGTAATGTTAAGGCGTTGGGCAACAAATCAAGGTCACCTTGTGCCGCAAAAAGAACATTCGGAGTTGGGCGAAATTGAACACGAACCTCACTGGCTCTCATTGGCAAGTTTTTGCCTGTACGCAAATAAAACGGCACCCCGCTCCAGCGCCAGTTATCTACAAACAATTTTAGGGCAACATAAGTCTCCACGTTACTCTCAGGATCAACCTTTTCCTCCTGACGATAACCCATTCTACTTTCCCCGTTCACCGTTCCCGCAAAATACTGCCCCCTTACAACCCGCTCAGCAACATCCTCAGGGGTCATAGCGCGGATGGACTTTAATGCTTTTACCTTTTCCCCGCGCACATCCTCTGCAGCCAATGATGGTGGAGGCTCCATGGCTACCAACGAGAGTATCTGTAACAAATGATTCTGCATCATATCGCGAATAGTTCCCGCCTCCTCAAAGTATCCGCCCCGACCTCCTACTCCGACCGTTTCCCCCACAGTAATTTGCACATGTTCAATTGTCTCACGATTCCACAACTGCTCGAAGATGGCATTGGAGAATCTAAACATCATAATATTCTGTACTGTTTCTTTTCCAAGATAATGATCTATACGAAAAATCTGACGCTCACGCGCATGACGCAGCAAATGGTTGTTTAATAAAGAAGCAGACTGTAAATCATGACCGAACGGCTTCTCCACCACCACTCGCTGCCAAAATTCATCTCCTTCCTCCCAACGTTTCAATAATTGAGCATCGTGGAGATAATCCACCACATCACCAAAAAGGCTTGGAGAAATGGCCAGATAGAAAACTAAATTATTCTTAAGACTTTCATTTTGGTACACCTGCAAACGATCGGCTAGTCTGGTGTAAGCATCCGAATCAGTAAGATCCCCTTTATGATAAGACAGATTTTTCGCAAAGTCATCCCACTTAGCATCATCCACAGATTTTGTCCGTGAATGCACGGCCAAGCTTTCGCGCATTTCCATCCGCCAACTTTCATCGGTCTTATCACGACGGGCAAAACCCACCACACGGAATGAATCGGGCATTTGCCCGTCCAGATACAGGTGGTATAAAGCCGGGATAAGCTTACGTGATGTCAGGTCACCACTTGCGCCGAAAATAACAATCGTACAAGGCTCATCGGCCTTACGAATATTTTCCAAACCTCCAATTGGAGACTGATTAATCGGCTGTTCATAGCTCATTCGGGGAAATGTTAGCCAAGCACCCCCTTCGCATTCAATCCTCAAAAAAATCAAAAGCCGCCGGCAATAGGAATCAATGCTGATATATCGGCAGATAACGGTACTGAACTGATAAACTCAACATAGAAAGAGCAGTACAATATATCCTTCCAGCACCCCGTTCCATACCATCCATACCAACCCAGGAGCCATCAGCTTGTTGAAGCTTTAGTAACACATCCTCAGTCACTTTCTTAGCCTTTGCAGCCACCGGCTTTGCGCGCTTACGCATTCCTTGAGAATAATAATAAATACCATAGTAAAACCAGAGCATTTCGCGCGGAATCACTTTTTGACTCTCTAAGTAAGCGACGCTTCCTCGTACTTCCGGAGCATCATATTCGCCGCAGACCTGGAGGCTTAATAATCCAGCAGCTGCAGTCGCAAATTCCGGTGGCCGGCCAGGCATATAACCGCAACCGCTACGCATATTAATTGGTAATCCGCGTGCATCACGCGGCGAAAAATAACTTCGTTTTAAATAGAGAACTGCCTCGTCAATAGCCCTCTTAGGCACAGCTAACCCTGCATTCTTTGCAGAACGAAGAGCCATCAACTGCCAAACAGTAATAGACAGATCCGAATCCTGTGAACTTGGCGTATATCGCCAACCTCCCTTATGTTTGGGGTTTCCTTTACGCACCATCTGGGAACGCAAAATCATATTAATTGCCTTTTGGCCTACTGTCCGCAAGCGTTCCTGCTGCGCTTTATCCACACCCATACCCATCATTTCAGTAAGGCAAAGCGTAGTAATCCCATGACCATACATTCTCGAACCATCCGCTCCAAAATATTCATATTCCCCACGTCGCGGATCCCTGCGTAAAATAAAATTAAGCGCACGTCTGAGAGCTAAGCCCACTTTCCCCGGGTCGCCCGGCTGGTTTCCGATAGAAGCCAAGGCCAAAACACCCAAAGCTGTAATTGCGTAACCTCGCTGAGCCGCGTCACGCGATTTAGAATCACTGAAAGAACCGTCATCCTCCTGCATTTTCAGCAAGAAGTTTGTTGCCCTTTCAACTGAAATTTCAACGCGGTCCTTCTTTGCCCCCGCCCCCGCATTCACAAACAGAGGCATTGCTCCAATACCTATTAAAACTTGTCTGCGATTCATATTCGATTCATTCAGTTTGAAGGTCATAAACAACCCCTTCAATAGGGTTAACCCCCTTAAGACATTGCCATCTTGGGGAAAAAAAAGTTAAAGGACAATTCCATATCATTCTTCTGAAAAAATATACCCGAACTAAAGCTCAGGAAGGTCCAACTTTAGTCCTAACTTTACACAGAATAACGCATCTTAGTGCTGGTATATTGGTAAATAGTGATATTTTACCGATAAGCTAAGCATCGCCATCGACGTACAGTAGACGGGGCCGTAATTCCCATTCCACGAACCATTTTTTTGCTGTTTTTTTAGCAGTGCTTTTTCAACGATCTCTCTGGCCTTTTTTGCCATTACCTTCCCCTGTTTTTGCATTGCCTGCGAATAGTAGTATGTACTGTAGTAGAAATGACCACCCCCAATAACATTCTGTGAGCTCAACCATTCGGCACTTCCCTTTGCCTCTGGAGAATCATACTCACCACAAACCTGCAAGCTCAAGAGACCAGCTGCTGCCATGGCTAACGTATGACGTCCTCCGGGTGTATACGCACAACCTTTTTCATTACCTCGTGAAATATAACTTCCCTTAAGATAACGCACCGCCAAATCAATAGACTCCTTAGGTACGTCCATTCCTGCTCCCTTGCCTGATCTTAAGGCCAATAGTTGCCAAGCTGTAATCGACAGGTCTGAATCACGTGAAGCAGGAGAATATCTCCAACCACCTTTAAATCGGTTGCCCTTTATTACCTTTTGTGACCGAAGAATAAGACTCAATGCCTTCTTACAAACTTCGCGTAATCTGGTATCCTGTTCTTTTCCCACGCCCATGCCCAACATTTCAGTAAGGCACAAGGTAGTAATCCCATGGCCATACATTCTCGAACCATCAGCTCCAAAATAAACTAATTTGGGATCGTTCTTGTAATAACGAGACGGCTTTTCTCTCAAAATAAAATTCAATGCCTTGCGCAAAACCCGCCCATACTTACCTGGATCAGACGGCTGGTGCCCCATTGATGCTAAAGCCATGATACCCAGTGCAGTCATCGTATCTGACATCTTTGGTGAAAATTCGCCGCTCGGTTGCTGGGCATTGAGCAAATAGTCGGCCCCTCGTTCCATTGCCTGGTCAACTCGGTCATTCTTGATATCCGCCGATTCAGCCACCCGCACAAAGGGCAAGCTAGCTATAACACCGAATAATTGGCGTCGAGTCATATTAGAACTCTCTATTTTTTTGACTTACTTGGCGTGTTTTTTTTACGCCCCCGCTCATTGAGAATTCGGAAGTAATGGGTAATCTGCTCGCGAAATTCCGGAGACATGCCTCCTCTTTGGCTTTCCAAAAGTTTCTCAGCCATTTTTGGTGGAAGCTTGGCCCAGTCAGCTGCAGTCATACGTTTAAGATCAGGCAACTCACCGATTTCACTTGGTTCGGTTACTTCCAATCTTTGATTTGGATTACTCCCTTCTCCCCCTGTGCCAGGTTGTCCTGTATCTGACTGTCTCTGACCCGAACCCACTCCACCTCCGGATCTCTCTGCCCTCATATTTTGGGCCTGTTGCAAAAATGCCTCCATGAGAACATCTGAAACCTGTCCTTGTCCTTGTCCTTGTCCTTGTCCTTGTCCTTGTCCTTGTCCTTGTCCTTGTCTTTGTTCTTGTCCTTGGCTTTGTTCTTGTCCTTGGCTTTGTTCTTGAGCGGTGGCTTGTTGTTGTTGATCCAAAAGTTCTAACGCTCGGGCAAATTGACGGTTTTTCTTATCAGAAGCCGGATCCTCGTTCTCTTCTTTCTCTTTTGGTTTCTTTTGGCCCAACTGCTCTTTAACTTGGTCTGCCTTATCTTTAAGATCTTTTTTAAGCACGTCCATGATCTCCTGCTCAGACATCAGGTTAATCTCAAACAAATCAGCTATCTTTTTGACAAACGTCTTATGCTTGTCGGGAGCGTTGACATGCCATTCTGAAATAAAGATCTCAAAACTCTTATCCTCCATCTTAGCACCTCTATTGACATAACGAACTGCAGACCATTGGTCTGGTGATTCTATTAGTAACTTGAAAATCTGATTTGAAACCACATTGCCCAAGTTTCTCGTATCATTAACCGGCTTGGAGCGTAACTCCTCAGCATTTTCGACGTACCACTGCCCTAAGGATTTTCCTGCAGGCAATTGCCGGGCTTTATCGCCGATCAATTTCTGAAAATAATCCTCATGAAAACGAGCAGGGAATCCATCCACTGGAGCAAATTCCCTCCAGGATTTTGAAATAGTCTTTAGTACATACATCGAAGCCGTTTCACAAAGCACTTCACTAAACCAAGCATTTTTTCCCGTTGTCCCTCCCATGTTTACGGGAACATGACATAATTCGTGCCCGAACTGATAGGCATATTGCGACCAGGAAGTTCCACTGGTAGATAACCATATTTGGAGTTCCCCCTCTTCAGTCGGTTCAAATATTATATGAGGCGGACCATTGTTTTCCTGGTAGACCTTCACGGCAGGAAACTGATTCTCTGGAAAATGACGAATGAAAACATCCGCCACAGAAAGGAGAACTGCTTGAATATCCTCAGACTGAGCCTTCCAATTATCATTATTAACGATTACATCGAAGGGAAACTTCGCCGAAACTATTTCCAAGCCAGAAGACTTCTGACCTCCTGAACCGCATCACGTCCCCCCCGGACTAAACTGCCCCGTTTTACCAGCAACCTGACCTATTCCCTCCTTTGGTTTCTCACCGTCTTCCTGCTTAGGTTGATCTCCTCCTTGCTTAGGTTGATCTCCT
>CACDBG010000019.1 GCA_902551155.1 uncultured Verrucomicrobiota bacterium
GGAAAGGATTTGAATAAGATTTCCATCGAGGATTACCGAAAAATGCGTGCGCGTCCGGCAGTGTTTATTCCGCACGGAGAACTGGCTAATTCACCGGGGGAGCCTGTATTTGATACGACAAAAGGAAAGTTTGGGCCCTTTGCTGGGCAGATCATTCTTGGTGATCAGACTCGCTCAAACCTGATGCGCATTCACCTTGAAAAGGTTGGAGGGGAGTATCAGGGGATGGTGGTCAATTTTATATCACCAATGCAAACAGGTTGTATTCGTGGTGTGTTCGGTCCAGATGGTAGTTTCTGGGTGGGGCAGACGGGTCGAGGTTGGGGTTCAGTGGGGGGCAAACAGTTTGGCTTGGAGAGGGTCAGGTGGGATTCGACCCGCATGCCAATGGCAATTCACCATATTAGTCTTACTAAAACTGGTTTTGATGTGCATTACACTTTGCCCCTTGATCCTGAAGAAGGTGCTAAAATTGATAACTACAGTATTCTGGAATATGAATATCAATACCGCCCTCAGTACGGCTCGCCAAAAAGCAAACAAAAGAAAATGAAGCCTGAAGCCGTAAAGTTATCAAAGGATCGTAAGGTAGCACACCTTGCCGTGCCTCTGGCTGCAGAAAAAATTTATCAATTTAATCTCAATGGCAGTATTCGTTCTTATGCTGGAGCAGAAATTGCCAATAAAGTGGCTTGGTATACTGCGAATCGGCTACTTAAGTAATTGACCATTAGGTGCATAATCAAAGCGCAAAGTTTTTAAAAGTTTCGGTTAAACTGACTGTGGCATGTTTTTGAGGTTTTTTCGCAACAAAACATAAAACAAGCCCTTTGATGAGGCCTGCCCAAGTAGCGAATAGCATTGACATTCATCATGAATTAAATTAATGCCACCATCCCATGGAGGGTTGGTAACGGTTCTTTTCAACCAAACAGCTGCCTTCTTGTATTCAATGCATTAATTATTATGAGTGAAGAAACAAATAGAATGCGACTACTGTGGGCCGGTTTTATGGCCATTCTTGCTGCAGGCGTAGGCTTCGGAATACGTGGCGGTATTTTTGACAACTGGGGAACAGAGTTTGGTTTCTCTGGAGCTCAATTGGGGGCGATCGGTGGCGCTGGTTTCACCGGTTTTTGTTTTGGTATCATTATCGGTGGCTTCCTGACTGATAAGCTGGGTTACGGTAAGCTCGTTTTGGCTGCGTTTGCTCTTCATGTATTGTCAGCTGTTGTGACATTCATGCCGAATGAATCAATGACAGCCGGGACTGTTTACAGTTATCTCCTTTGGGGCATGTTTATCTTCGCTGCAGCCAATGGGGTGCTAGAAGCAGTTTCAAACCCCTTGGTTGCCACGCTCTTCCCTGAAAAGCGGACACATTACCTGAACATTCTTCATGCCAGCTGGCCGGCCGGATTAGTTTTAGGTGGATTATGTGGTTGGTATTTGGATGATTTACTTGAATGGCACTGGAAATATCAATTGGCTCTGTATCTGATTCCTACTGTTATTTACGGTTTAATGTTCTTTGGTCAGAAATATCCTAAATCTGAAGCTTCCGAGAAAGGTCTTGGTATTGGGGAAATGTTCCGGGATGTGGGTGTTCTAGGCGCATTAGTGGTGGCATATCTCCTTGTGCTTTTCTTCAACGGCAATCTGGGCTTTGACAAAGCCAGTTCTTGGGTGCTTGGGGCAGGCTTGGTTGTAGTTGCTGGTATAATGACCAGGCAGCAAACTGAGATTCCGCTGCAATCATGGCTGCTACTCTTGATGTGCACCTTGCTTGCCATTTTCGCTCAAATGGGACTGGATCTCCCCCATTTTGGAACCTTGGTCTTAGCTGGCGGTCTTCTGCTGGCGCTGGGGGTTACAATGAAATGGGCGGTAGGGGCATTCCTGCTTTTTGTACTCTTTATCACTCACGCACTCGTAGGAGCTGTTGAACTTGGAACGGACGGATGGATTCAAAATATCACGGGTAATATTCTGTCTTCTAGTGAAGGCAAGTGGTTATTTGTAATAACGTCGATGGTAATGTTTTGTCTTCGTTTCTGTGCCAGTTGGATCGAAGAAAAGCTCGGCCTATCGCCCGTAGGCATTCTTTTGGTGAGTGCTATTGCAGCATGCATTGGTCTGAACTTGGCTAGTGGTATTGAAACATTTGCTGGAGCGATGGTGGCGCTATTAGTTTATGGTATCGGTAAGACATTTTTCTGGCCAACTATGTTGGCTGTAGCGTCCGATCGTTATCCACGAACGGGAGCGATTGCTATTAGTATCATGGGTGGTATTGGGATGCTATCAGCTGGCTTGATCGGTTCCCCGGGGCTGGGATATGCCAAGGATCGATTCTCGGGTGAGGCATTAAAAGCTGAAAGCGAGGAGATTTACGCGGAATATAAAAATGAAAATACCTCTAAATTCCTGTTTTTCAAGGAATCTAATGGGCTAGATGCTCAAAAACTGGGAGCAATTCAGGGAACATTAAAAACGGCACGGGCAATACTTCCAGAAGGGGGATATGAAAAAGAGACCAAAAAACTAAAAGATAAACTTGAAAAGAGAAAAGCCGAACTTGAAATTTTGGAAAAGGAAGGTGCAACTCTCAACAAGGAAAATGAGCAACTCACGCAAAAAATAAAGGAAACCAAAGAATGGGATGCTGGTTATGATGGCTTACGTAACCAATTTTTGGACTATAAAGAGGCTATTGCAAAAAATGCGAAGGACTCTGAAAAAGCCTCGAAAGATAAAGAGAATGCAGAAAAAGCAATAGATGACCTTGATAAAATAAAAGGACTTCTGATAGACGCTGAAGTTTTTAAAGACGAAGGGAATACCAATAAAAAAGCTGCTTTAGCTGCGCTTACTCCTGAAGAGAGAACGGCTAATCGCGCTAGTATTGATGGTGATCGAAAAACACTAAGAGCTGATTCTATCATACCTGGAATCATGGCAGTAATTTATCTTTTAATGTTGCTCTACTTCAAATCGATAGGTGGATATAAGCCTGTTACCATTGAGGGCGAGGAAGTTTCAGGTGTTGGAGGTGATTCAGGTAAGAATGATGACTCAGATGATGACTCTGGAGGAGACCAGAAAGAGGTCTGAAGGAAAACACAAAATAATATTTAATCAGGCGGCCTTCGGGCCGCTTTTTTTATTCAACATTTGCACTGCGTTTTTTATATCTGTTTTGGGGTTCGGGCAGAGCCATATCCACTTTTGCATAATAAGTATCAGGTCCAAACATTTCATTGGCTGCTGAATAGAAATCCCGTCCGGGTTTAACATTGAAATTATCACTGGCTTCAAGAAATACTGATTGTCCTTCTGGCTGTCTTAAGCAAAGGAAAAGAGGGACTTCGCCAGAATGTGCTTCGGCAAGGATGCGTACTCTGTCCAAGGCGTCGGGTTTTAAGGATTCTGCCTTGAAACGCAAGTGTACTTGTTTTGTGTATCGGGTTGGAGCTTCATCAAGAGGGAAAATGTCTTGAGGAAAAATCTTCGGGACGTCCTCAGTATTGTTGACTTCCCCGATAAACATCAACGGTTTATTTAATTCGATGAGATGGTTAAACCGCTCATAGTTTTCATTTACACAAAGTACTCCAAATTCGTTTCCTGTGTTTTCTACTGTAGCAATACAGTAGGGTTTGTCGGTTTTTTTGGAAATGCCGCGGCGGATATCACTAACCAATCCTCCAATCCTTGTAGTTGTGCGTTTGGGTAATTCTATCAACTCATCAATGCTATGGGTGGAGTAGTTTTCAAGTATTCCCAAGTAAGGATCTAGTGGGTGTCCGCTAACATAAAATCCAAGCAATTCTTTTTCGTAACCTAGCTTTTCAGCTTCGGGCCATTCAGGAAGCTCGCGCAAGCCGACGGGCATTTCCTCTTCGGGCTCATTTGATTCAAGCATTCCGAAAAGAGTTTCCTGACCCCGGGCACGGTCGGCAGCGGCACTTGAAGCCCTGCTGAGGGCGCGTTCAATTTGCGCGGTGAGGCTGGCTCTAGTTTGGCCGAAGCTATCGCAGGCCCCGGCCTTAATAAGTGCTTCTAGTACTTTTCGGTTTACTGCTCGAAGATCTACTCGATTGCAAAGATCGGGTAATGTTGAGAAAGGGCTGTTATCGGTTCTGGCTTCAAGCATTGCTTCAACTGCAGCCTCCCCAACCCCCTTGATGGCAGCAAGCCCGTAACGAATCACAGTAGATTCTCTAGCGGGTGCAAAATCAACCTGCGATTCATTGATATCAGGGGGTAAAACCTCAATTCCCATTGCTTTAGCTTCGTTGATGAGGATAGTGAGTTTTCCAGTGTCTCCCATATCGTTTGTGCACATGGCAGACATGAACTCTATAGGGTAGTGGGCTTTCAAATATGCAGTTTGGTAGGCAACTACTGCATAGGCTGCTGCATGAGACTTGTTAAATCCATATCCTGCAAATTTCTCGAGGAGATCAAATATTTTATTAGCCTTAGATTCGGGTATATTATTGGTCTTCTTACACCCTTCGACGAACGTCTCACGTTGTTTTGCCATTTCTTCAAGCTTCTTTTTGCCCATGGCTCTGCGTAATAGGTCTGCGCCTCCCAGGGTATACCCAGCCAATAGCTGGGTAGCCTGCATAACTTGTTCCTGATAAATGAGGATACCATAAGTTTCTTTTGATATATCCTCGAGCAGGTGGTGTTCGTATTTGATTTCTACTTTCCCATGGCGCCGCTTGATGAAGTCGGGAATAAGATCCATTGGGCCAGGTCGGTATAGGGCTACGAGAGCTGTGATATGCTCTATGGAGTTTAGCTGGAAATCACGACACAGATTACGCATGCCACCCGATTCCAATTGAAATACCCCAACTGTGCGCCCTTCATTCAGTAAGTCATAAGTTTTTTGGTCATCCAAAGGCAGTGAGTCTACATCTATTTTTTGACCTCTGGTTTGCTCAACCATCTCACATGTATTTCGAATTACTGTGAGAGTTTTGAGGCCAAGAAAGTCCATTTTTAATAACCCCAAATCGCCTACTGGATTCATCGGGTATTGGGTAGTGATCACTCCATCAGCATCTGCTTTGAGGGGAAGGACATTTACCAGAGGTTCGGCACCGATCACCACGGCGGCTGCATGAATGGACGAATTACGTGTTAAGTCTTCGAGGACAAAAGCAGTATCGATTAGTTCGTGGGTGATCTCCTCGTTATCGTAAGCCTTTTTGAGTTCAGGTGATGTTTTAAGTGCATTTTCCAGTGTGATTTTAAGTTCATCAGGAACCATTTTTGCGAGGCGGTCACATTCACCATAGCTAAGAC
Organism: uncultured Verrucomicrobiota bacterium; assembly: GCA_902551155.1. Taxonomy (GTDB): domain Bacteria; phylum Verrucomicrobiota; class Verrucomicrobiia; order Limisphaerales; family UBA1100; genus UBA1100. The sequence continues at coordinate 5,323 of CACDBG010000019.1, forward strand.
CCATTACACGACCAACATCACGAATTACTGATTTGGCTCCCATTGTTCCGAATGTGATGATTTGTGCCACGCAATCTCTGCCGTATTTTTCACGGCAATATTCGATGACGTCTTGCCGGCGGTCATCTGCAAAATCAATGTCAATATCAGGAGGGTTTACCCGCTCAGGATTAAGGAATCGTTCGAATAGGAGCCCATAGCGTAATGGGTCTACATTAGAAATCTCGAGTAAATAGGTTACCAATGATCCTGCTGCTGATCCACGGGCGACACAGGCTATCCCTTTGGAGCGTCCGTGTTGAACGAAATCACCGACTATAAGGAAATAATCTATGAAGCCGGTTTTTTCTATGACGTCCATTTCGATTTCAATTCTGTTAAGGACATCCTTTATAGCTTTGTCTACAGTAGGGTCTTTGGCATCAGCGAGGTTGGTCTTATCATCTGCTTCGATAGTCGGAAGAGTGTTTGCATCAGAAATAGAACGAATTTCATATGTGCCGTTATTGTCTTCAGCCTCAATGCCATATCTCTTATTCAGACCTCCAATAAGCAAATTTCGCAAATAGCCTTCTCGCGAGAAGCCTTTGGGCGGATCAAATACAGGGAAGTGAAGTTTGCCTAGTTCGATCTCAACATTACATCTTTCAGCGACGGCCACAGTGTTGCTTACTGCTTCAGGTACTTCACTAAAAAGTGCGGCCATTTCATCAGCACTACGTAAGTAAAATTGTTCCGGTGCATAATTCATTCTGTTTGAATCAGCAAGGTGAGTCTGGGTTCCAATGCAAATCAGTGCATCATGTGCGTGGGAGTGAGAACGTTCGAGATAATGTACGTCATTTGTAGCCACCAAATTTAGATCATACTCTTTTGACCATTGTATTAGATGAGAATTAACTTTTGCCTGCTCGTTGATGCCGTGGTTCTGTAATTCTAGGAAAAATCGTTCCTTTCCAAAAAGTTGCTTGAACCAGTCGAGTGAATCGCGGGCTTTTTCAAGATCATCTCGTATGATGGCTTGTGGTATTTCACTGGCTAAACAACCACTTAAGGCAATAATTCCTTCTTTATGTGATTCAAGTAGTTCTTTGTCGATACGCGGCTTGTAGTAAAAACCCTCCAAATGAGCGGCAGTCGTGAGTTTTACTAGATTATGATATCCGACATTATTCTCTGCCAATAGCAATAGATGGTTATAGCCATCTTTTCCTGTCCTGCTATTCGCTTTACGCTCAAATCGGCTATTTGGGGCAATGTATACTTCGCAGCCAATAATGGGTTTTAAATTTTTTGCTTTTGCTTGTTGGTAAAAATCAATTACCCCGTGCATTACCCCGTGATCAGTAATGGCGAGAGCTGGAAATTCTAATTCTAAGGCGCGGTCTACAAGCTTATCGAGTCTACATGCACCGTCGAGCATGGAGAACTCGCTGTGTACGTGTAGATGGACAAACTCGTTATGGGGCATAGCAAAACCTAGCCTTGAAGATTACTTTTGGGCAAGACCATGAAGTTTAACTGTTGTTAACAGGTACTATTCAAAAGCTCGCGCTTGCTTTATGATGACAAACCACGCAGATTTTGAACACCCACCTGATGAGACAAGAGCCGTCTATGAATGAATCTTCTGAAAACGATATCTCACTCGATTTGCAATTCTTGCCCGAATGGGCTCAGGAAGACTCTGGAAGCAAAAAGTATTCAAGCTACTCTGGAAATGCTCGGGGAGATGAAGCGCGCAGAGGAAAGGGAAAAAAAGGCCAAAATCAGCGATCGCGCGGTGGTAATAAAGCACGGGAGGGTGCCTCTATGGGTAAGGGCAGAAGTGGTAACAGGAGGGGTGGTAGTGATAGAAAAGACAGGTCTTTACCGCGAGAATCGCGAGGTGGTCGCAAGAAGCACTATGGGAAAGGGGATAGATTTCAAAGGCCTAAGGTGCCTAAGCTAAACTTAAAGGTGGATTTTGTTCCAGATGAACAAGGAGTGGAATCCATTGCTAAGGAAATTAAACTTACAGGCAGAGCTTATCCGCTCTTTCAGATTGCTTTGTTAATTTTGAATCGGTCGAGTAGATATTCCATTAAATTAAGTCGTCAGAATAATTCTGGTGATAAAGAAGCAGCTCAAAGGCTATTTAGATGTAAGCTGGATGAAACAATTTGGTTGACCAAAGAGCAGTGTGTTCGACACGCACTTTCTAGTTACTTTGAGAACTTTTACGAAACCCAAAAAACTGAGACTGAAGGACCTAAGGGAAATTTCACTTTTGTTGCTAAATGTGGTGTAACTGGCAAATACTTGGGGGCACCCAATCATCATAATTATCAGAATGGTTTAGTCGTATTCCATGCAGAACATTTGCCCAGGATGCCGTTTGAAAAATTCAAATCTCGGGTTCAAATTGTTAAGGATGAGGAGGCTGTCAACGAATGGCTTGAGGAATGTAAGTGGAAAACTGAATTTGTTCCCATAAAAACTGAGGATAAGGATGTTTTCGGTCGGCGTGATGAAGTTCAGACTCATTTTGAGTCTAATCACTTAGAGGAAGTATTTGAAGAAACGCAGAGCTGCTTTATATCTGGGGATAAGGCACAGTCACTACAAGAGCCTCGTCAATTGGCGGAGTTTCTAAAAGATCAGTGGCACAGGCAAAAGCATTTCCCAATGCAACTTTCTACACATCTAAGCAGGATTTTTTCAGATTTGGGGCTTCAGTTCTTCAAAAAGGATAAAAAAGTTACTCATGTATCTGTTGCAAGGCCCAGTTTTCTGGATATTGAATCGGAGCCTGTAAGTGAAAGTGTCAGGCTCATCATGCAATTTATTGATGCGACTAAAAATTGTACCCGTCGGCAGATACTTGAACACTTGAGGGATGCTGAAGGATATGAAGTGAGTAAGGTCGAGGATGAGGCTGAATTAGGGAAGGCAAGTGGCGGGAAGAATCAGGTTATCTCTGATCTTCATTGGCTTATCCATCAGGGTCATGTTCTTGAATTTTCTGATGGCATTATTGAGACATCTAAGAGACCAAAGAAAAAATTAGAGGATGTAGTAGTTGAATCAGAAGAAGAAGTGAAAAAGGAAATAAAGGCGGAAGCTCAGCCTTTAGATGAGAATCTGCATGGCAAAGAAAAGGCAGGTCTCGAGGCTTCTTTAGAAGAGACGGCTTCTGAATAACGCGAGTCAGAATTAACAATCTTATTTAAAATGAGTAATGGGGGCCGTTGGCGGTTTGCCGATCGCATCAATCATTTGATTGTTTAGTGCCGTAGATTAATTTAATTTGCTTGGCCCTTTTTTTTGCTTCAACTAATTCTTGGATAGAAAGTTGTTCAGCAACATAGTCTCTTGCCCATATATGTTTTTGGTTGCCGGATGTTGCTGCGGCTAAATTAAACCATGCATAGGATTCTGCTTTATCCTTGGTTAATTGTTTTCCTTTCAGGTAGTTCCATCCCAAGTTAATCATGCTGATTGTATCCCCTTTGGATGCAAGGTTTAGATTAAGTAAAAAGTCAAATTTCTTTAAAAATAGATGTCGAATTTTTTGAGATGCGTGTTTCTCTCCTAAATTGATAGCCCTTTTAACCATTTCAATTCCTTTTTCTTGATTTCTCTCAATTCCATACCCTTCGTATAGCATCAGCCCGATTTCAAGAACACTTTTTGGATGGTTTTGATTTGCTGCTAAATTAAAATAATCATAAGCAATTTTTACATTAATTTTTATACCAATACCTTTTAAGTACATTGTTGCGGTTTGATGTTGCGCTTCAGCATGACCATTATTAGCAGCGCGCCGCATCCATTTTATAGATTCCTCAGGTTGATTGTGGGCGTATAATTTGCCGAGAGCATACTCTGAATCCACGTGGCTTTGAGATGCTGCTTTCCTATACCAGTGCGTTGCTTCAATTATGTCTGGAGATCCTGCTAATCCCCCAATCAGTGCTTCGGCAAGGTTGAACTGAGCTGGAGCATAATTTGTTTGTGCGGCTTTCGTGTACCATTCTATTGCTTTCTCCGGATTTTTTTCAATCCCAGTTCCGGTAGCTAAAAGCCATCCCATGTTATTTTGTGCCTCTGGAATCTGGGTTTTTGCCGCGGAAAGAATTAGTTGTGCGCCCTTGTTTAGATCACGTTTTACACCATTACCGTTAAGGTATAAATCTCCTAAAATGTGTTGTGACGGACCGTGACCAATTGAAGCTAGATTATTTAGTATATTAACTGACTTAAAAATTTTTTCTTTTTTATTATTTTTTAAAATTTCAATTGCTTTTTGGAATTGTATTTCAGTGTTTTTTGGAAATTTTGACGAATTGGATTCAGCTCCTGTAACAAAGAAGCTTGTAACAATGGAGTAAAGAAAAATATTTATTTTCAATTGACGTTTTGTGATGCAAAATTTGACAATCGAAACATAACCCACATGAGAAAAAAAATCTACCCTATAGTTTGTTTAGTCACGTTGTTAGTTTCATTCGAAGCTCGTTCTCAGGATGAGGGTGCTTCGGATGGTGCGAGTGCCATTAGCAATGCTGGTTCAGTTAATTTTGGGCCTCTGGGAACCTCAACAGGTAGATATGTTAGGCCTCAGTATACCTATTGGGAAAATGCTTCAAGAGGTAACTCAATGAATATGGCTGGAGTATCGCTGGGCTTTGAATTTGACAAGTCTGGCCATAAGGAGATTTTAGAGTTCGATTTTAATTATGGGCAAGACAAAGACGTCTATAGCACAGCATCAGGTTATAATGTCCACTCCAGATGGAATGCTCTACAGTTTCTAGCGACATATAAATGGAAGTATGAATTCAATGATAAGCATTCGTTAAACTTTGGTTGGTCTTTGGGGCCAACACTTTATGTTAATGATTATTCTTACTCGGGGCCGTCAAGTGGCTCGGATGACAATTGGGACTGGATTTTTTCCACTGGGCCAGCCTATGGATATCAATACAAGATTAATGAGAAGCTTACTTTCGATATAGGTTATCGTTATCTTTTTTCATGGGGGGCTGAGTGGTATGGTCAGGACTATGACCACTGTGACCTCCACCTTCTTACTGTAGGGCTTAATTACTCCTTTTAGGATTTTGGAGTAAGCTTTATCTCGAAAATAATTGCTCCACTCAAGGTGACGCTTTGGGAGTTTAAACTATGTCTTGATTCCCATTCTCCCGGTGTAGTCTGTGTATTGAAGTAATGGGCGTTTTGCTGGATTGTTGTCGAAATATTCATCAATCGCCTTTCTAGCACCGTTCCAATGTCCATAATCATCAACGATTAATACTCCGCCAGATGTGAGTAGGGGGTAAAGCACTTCCATTTCAAATTTTGTGGATTCATACCAATCAGTATCCAGTCTGAGAATTGATATTTCAGATGGTAAACCTTTAGTTGTAAGTAGTGTTTCTGTGATGTCCCCAACAATGTATTCTACTCCTACAGGCCCTGCGCCGGCCTTCGTAAAATTTTCTTTTACTTCTTCCAGCGAAGCGTAACACCAGCCATTGTGTGATTCTTTTTGCTCTTTCTGAAAACGCTTTTTGGCGGGTATTTTATGTCTTGTGGTCTCGTCTAACTCTGTCGGCTTTGTCATGCCTGAAAAAGTGTCCATTAATATTACTTTTTTATTTGAACCGTATGCTTCGAATAGTAGTTTGGCGGCGATAGAATTACCGCCACGCCATACACCGCATTCGACGAAGTCTCCGGGTATTTCATTTAAAATGGCATATTTGCAGGCTTGAATGGTGGCGATTAGGCGTTCTGCAGAAACCATGGTTAATTGATTATTGATTACGTAATCAAAAATTTTTATATCACGTTTCTCGAACTCGACAGGCATTAAGAAACTGGTGTTCTTTTGCCGTTGGCAAAAATAATTTCGAGTAGCCTGAAGGAACTTTCTAAGCACAACGCTTTTTTGTCATCACTGATGTTGTCGATGTGTTTTGATATCCTGTGTACTCAAAAAAATCGGGAGCACTGAGGTAAGAATAGTTTCTATTGATGAATTTAGTATCCAAGTTTGATATATCAGCTTGTCCTTTTCTGCCATTGGAGACCCAGCTGAAGTGATGAGGTATTTGTTCATAGTTAACCAGCATATTTGCTGTTGGAATGGGGGGGCATCCGTCACTGTGGACGGTTTCCACAGATACGTCATCGTCCAATATGATGAATTCAATATTCTTATCGAAACAATATTTAATCCTATTAAAATGTGAAACGTGGTCATCAAAAAGTGCTAATGTTTTACCATTAATTGGTTCTGTATAATCGCTTAGATCATAATCGTGATAATTAGCTTTTGGGCTTTTCCATTCTATTAAACTAAGATTGATATCGAACGAAAGAATATGTGATTTATCTGGAATGGATTTATCGATGAAATAGGTGCTGTACCCTCTCCAAATCCCAGATTCTATCACTATGTCAGGCTGAATGGCGCGGATAAGGCAGAAGCAAAAAAGTCCGTTATTATAGCCCATGCCCCCATTTAAACTCGATATGGGGCATTCTCGAAAAATCTTATCGAATAATAAAAGATCCTTTTGGATTTCGTTTTCACATGTATTTAGGCCTATTTGTCTAAACAATCCCTTTAAACATTCGGCTAGTCTGGAAAACTGTTGGCTTTTGATGTTCGTTTCTGTTTGAAAGCTGACCTGCTCTTTTCGTTTATTTGGTTTAGACCTCTCTAATTTGATGTTAAGGCTTTTGGACAATATCCAGTTTATCCATTTGGCAAGCATCCCTTGTAGAGGAGTTTTATCAGCCGTTGAAAAGGAATAGTGTTCAGAGGTGGTCGTATGCCTGTCACGGTCAAATTTCATTTCACTGTTTAGGTAACCTTACTGTGGGGATCTACTCCCATTCGATCGTGCCGGGAGGCTTGCTAGTGATGTCGTAAACAACGCGGTTAACACCATCGACTTCGTTGATGATTTGGCTTGAAATTGTTTCAAGGAGTGAGGCTGGTAGTTTTACCCAATCTGCTGTCATGCCATCTTTACTTTCCACAATGCGCACAGCAATTGTGTATTCATAGGTGCGTTCATCACCCATTACTCCGACGCTTTTTACGGGTAAAAGAACAGCAAAACTCTGCCAGACTTTGTAATACCAATTATGCTGTTTCATAGCTTCCACCACAATACGATCTGCGTTTCGGAGAATTTCAAGGCGACTTTCAGTAAGGTCGCCTAATAAGCGAACGGCAAGCCCTGGGCCGGGGAATGGTTGACGCCATACTACTTCCTTTGGAAGTCCGAGTTCCGTTCCGAGTTGACGTACTTCATCTTTAAATAAGCAGCGTAATGGCTCAACAAGCTTAAATTTCATTTTTTCGGGTAGTCCTCCCACATTATGATGACTTTTAATCAAGGCGGCTGGATTCCCTGCGATGGGCACTGACTCAATGACATCCGGGTAGAGTGTGCCTTGAGCTAGAAACTTGGCTTTACCGACCTTGCGTGTGGCTTTTTGGAACACGTCAATAAAGGTATTGCCGATAATCTTTCGTTTGGTTTCTGGGTCGGTAACCCCTTTGAGTTTTCTCAGGAATAATTTGGCGGTGTCTTCATATAAAAAGTTGCATTTGAAATTGTCTTTGAAGAGTTTTTTCACTGCTTCGGCTTCGTTGGCGCGTAAAACTCCGTTATTAACAAAAATGCAGGTGAGCTGTTTGCCTATCGCTTTGTGTATGAGTGCTGCAGCTACGCTGGAATCCACTCCGCCTGATAAGCCCAGAATTACGTGTTCCTTACCAACCTGTGCTCGGATGTCGTCTACGGCTTTCTCAATATAGCTGCGCATAGTCCATTTACGCCCGCATCCACAAATATTTCGGACGTAATTATCGATAATTTTTTTTCCCTTTGGAGTGTGCACAACCTCCGGGTGGAATTGTATGCCAAAAAGTTTCCGTTTACGGTTCTCAATGGCAGCGTGAGGTGAGTTTTCTGTGGTCGCAACGGTCTTAAATCCATCTGGTAACTTGGTGATTTTGTCGCCGTGTGAATTCCAAACCTGAAGGGCTTTGGGGAGGCCTTTAAAAAGTGAGCAGCGTTTATCTTTTACAGCGAGATTGCCTTTGCCATACTCACGTTTGAGTCCGCGTTCTACATTTCCGCCCATGAATTTTGCAATTACTTGAAGGCCGAAACATATGCCTAGAACTGGGATACCCAGATTAAATATCTCCTTATCGGGGAGAGGGGCCTTTCGGTTGTAGACACTCATCGGACCTCCGGAAAGAATGAGGCCCTTTGGATTCATAGAAGCGATTTCTTCGGCGGGGGTGTCGTAGGGGACGATGGTAGAATAAACTTTGCATTCACGAATACGGCGCGCAATAACCTGTGTATATTGCGATCCGAAATCAAGGATGATAATTTGTTCCTGCATTATGGGTTAATGTTTGACCGTGAGGGTTCTGTCCTTGAAAACCACTAAAAATTTATTCCCAACTCACAACAGTTGACTTGCTCACGCTGGAGGCCTAGTTTGGCTTCCCTTCATGCACGAAGACATTGAGAAACTTTTAGTACTTCAGGAAAGAGACCGTTCGATTGCTCGAGCAAAAGAAGAAATTGCCGGCTTGGTACATGAGCGAGCCGAAGTGAATGGACGATCTGATAATGCTGAGGAAGCGAATGCAAAAGCAGAGCAGAAATCCAAGGATCTCGAAGTGCGTAAGAATGGTTTGGAAACAGAGATACAGGGTGAGGAGGAGAAGATTCGCACTTATTCTCGCCAACAACTCGAGACAAAGGATAACCAAGAATATAAGGCTTTAGGGCGCCAACAAGAAACTTGTAAGGAATCTATTTCAAATCTTGAAACTGAGGAAATCAGTATATTGGAAGAAATGGACGTTCACGCGGAGGTGTTAAAGACAGCTAGGGCCGAGTTAGAGGAGGCAAATACTGCTAAAGCAAAAGCGCTGGCTGAGATTGATGAACGCGAATCTAATCTTGGAAAAAAACTTGATGAATTGGCGGCTCAACGTGCCGAGGCAGAAGCTAATATCGATCAAACCACTCTATCTCGCTATAATCGGTTAGTGGAAAGAAAGGGAACCAACATAGTCGTGGGAATTCAACATGGTTCTTGTGGGGGATGCCATATGAAGTTACCCGAAGGAGAAATAATTGAAATAAAATCGGGATTAAAGGTGAATTATTGCTCTAATTGCGGAAGGATAGTTTATTATACCCGAGACATGATCTTAGATAGAGATTAGCTATTTCCGTTATATTATTGCTTCATTATAAATCCTTTTTCATTTATTCTCCTAATTAATCTTGGAAGGGCGGAGGATCGCTTTCGTTTTATTACGGGAGAGGAAAGTCCGAACACCATAGGACGCGATGCCGTGTAACCCTGATTTAGTTGGGGATACATGCGGGCAGTTCATTCGAGAGGATGGCTGACGGAAAGTGCCACAGAGAATATACCGCCACAGGTTCGCCTGCGGTAAGGGTGAAAAGGTGGGGTAAGAGCCCACCGCGCCAAACGTGAGTGAGGCGGCACGGTAAACCCCATCGGGTGCAAGGCCAAATAGGGGGCTAGGGACGGTCCGTCCTGCGATCGGAAACGGTCACGGCTCCGGGTAGGGTCGCAATAGATAAATGATCCTCTCCACCGCTCGCGGTGCAGACAAAATTCGGCTTACAGCCCTTCCAGGATTTTCTTTTCAACGCAAATGAGTCTCAAAGAACTTTTCCATGGCTGGGTAGGTTTTCTTTGAGGATTGGTGGAAGACACCGTGACCGGCGCCTTCAATGCGGATGTATTCTAGCTGCTTGGCTCCCGCTTTTTTCAGGGCTGCGTGGAATGTGTCGCCATGTTTGATATTTACTGTTTTATCAGCCGTGCCGTGGATCAATAGGAAAGGGGGGGCATCATCCGTCACATAAGTTGATGGGGAGGCTTTTCTGCCTCGTTCTTCCAAGGTTGCGATGGGGCCGGCAAATAGTTCACCGGGTTGAGAACGTTGGGTAGTGCGCCGGTTGTCAAATAAAAGAAAATTTGTAGGAGTGGCTGAGGCACACACGGCCTGAACCAGACTCGATTGATCCTGATAAGGGCCATCGCCTTCCAGATTGGCTTCGGGTTTAACTAGTCCCAACATGCACACCAGGTGTGCTCCGGCTGAATTGCCATAGGCCCCAATTCGCTTAGGATTTACATTGTATTTTTTGGCATTGGCCCGCAACCAACGCACCGCGCATTTCACATCTTCAATACTGGCGGGCATAGGGGCCTCGGCAATTAATCTGTAATTGACGGTGATGCAGACATATCCCTTTTGTGCGTACTCAATAGCTCCGCGCATAAAGTAACCCGCGCGTTTATCGCCTGAGCGCCAGCCTCCGCCATGTACAAACACGATTGCTGCGCGTGGTGCCTTGCTCTTGGCTTTTGGCATCACCAGATCGAGTTTCCATGCTTTACTCTTGCCCTTGCGATAGGCGATATCCGGTTCAATCATTACATCCTTCGGGGCGCTCTTTAGCAGCTCTTCAGTGGATATATACCGGCGCTTATTGCCCTGTTGATTTTGGTTGTTACGACGGAGCCGGTTGGCCAATTGTATGAGTTCATTTTTATCGAGTGACCCGTCTTTATTGGTGTCTACCCGGTTAAAGTTTTTCTTCATCAGGCCGGTAGCCTCAGTGGAGGTAATTTTTCCATCGCTATTTTTATCCATGGCCTTAAGCCAATTTGGGACATTGGTTATGGAAGCAGGCGGGTTTTGTTGGTTTTGGGCTGGGCAGAGAAAGGGGAGTAAACCCGCGGTAAATAGTAGGACGTTCAGTAAATTCATTAGGTATTATTCTAATAGTATTCAGCAAGTTTGACCAGTTTCAGGTTTGAGCATTCAATATTCATATTATCATTTTTGGTTTTCTCTTTTTTCTTACAAATTTGATCTTCTTTGGTATCATTTTTTTGGAGGTAGAAAATGCTACGCCGAGATTTTTTAAAGCTTAGTTTTGGAGTTCTGACATTACCAGAGCTGCTCACTTTACGGGCTCAAGGAGCTTCAGATGTTTCCGGTTTTGGGAAAGCTAAAAGCTGCATCGTTCTCTTTTGCTGGGGGGGAATCAGTCACCTCGATACGTTTGATCTCAAGCCTAATGCTCCATCAAATATCCGCGGTACCTTTAAGGAGATTCCTACTGCTGTTCCCGGTATTCGTATTGGTGAGCATTTGCCCGGATTTGCGCGTACAATGAAAGAATGGGCGGTTGTGCGCAGTGCCCATCATAACGCTCCTAGCCACCGTTCTGGTGCATACTGGAACCTTACCGGTCATGAGCCTGCCAAGCTCGATGGCAACTGGGAAGCCACACGTAAAGACTGGCCTTCTATTGGTTCAATGATTTGGCAGGCTAAAAAGGATGGAGGAAAGCAACGCAATACTTTGCCCGGGGCCGTTTCCTTGCCTTATACCATTTATGATGGAGGTATTGCTAATGGGCAGGATGCCGGTTTCCTTGGGATGGGGATGGATCCGGCTGTTTTTCGTCCGCCCGGAAAAGATTTGAAGATTTACGGTGGCAAATCACCAACTTCCGGTCGTATTGAGTTGGATTTACCTGAAGGGGTGAGCCGTGGTCGTTTGGATAAAAGGCGTAATCTGATACAGGGCTTTGGTCGTACCAAGCAGCCTGCTCTGAAACTGGAAACTGAAGCCTTGGGCCGTTCGCGTGAGCTTGCTCTAGATATGCTAATGAACCCAACAGTTCATGAAGCATTTGATCTGGAAAAGGAGCCACGTGCACTCAGGGAAAAATACGGGATGCATATTTGTGGGCAAAGCGTCCTCACCGCACGTCGTTTGACAGAAGCTGGTGTGCCTGTGGCGACCGTTTACTGTGCAGCGGGTGATCTTAATGGCTCCAAAGGAGATCACTTTGATACGCACGCCAATAATTTTAATAAGTTAAAAGATATTCTTTTGCCTCCCTTTGATCAGGCGGCCTCGACTTTGGTGGAAGATCTAAGGGAGCGTGGAAGATTAGATGAAACCTTGGTGGTGATGCTTACTGATTTTGGACGTACCCCGAAAATCAATAAAGGAGCCGGTCGGGATCATTTTCCGGGGGTTTATTCGGCGGTCTTTGCCGGTGGAGGTGTTCAAGGCGGGCAAGTATATGGTAAATCAAATCCTACGGGCTTTGAGCCGGCCGATAAGGCATGTGGGCCTCCGGATTTACACGCGACAATTTTTCATGCACTCGGGATTAATCCCGAACACATGATTTATGATACAGAGGATCGGCCTCTGCCTATTTGTGATGGTAAGCCTTTGCCTTTGTTTTGACCGGTTTATTTTTTAGTGAGAGCGGCCGCTATGCTTCCGTTTCCAGCCATATCCAGAGCGGTAAGAGAAATTATTTCAGGAAATATTTTCCCGGGCCTCAAGAGTGCCATTCTTTGATTGCCTGGCATTAGCTTGGATATCCAACGGTTATCCGTTTTCACTTGAAACAACCACCACCGAATTGGTTCGCTATCAGTCGTGCGCCAATTGATTCGAATCATATCGCGCGTCTTATCCCATTTGGCAAAGACTGCAGGTGCTTTGGGGGCACGACTATCAAGCCATTTGGACGCAGGCACAAGAGCAGGTTGGGTGTAGGTTCGGGTAATCAGTTGGGTTCCTAGGTTGTCGCGATTTTTGGCAAGAGCGCTTAGGTTCCAGTGGATATTTCCGGTTGCTCCGTGATGTTTTCGAGTGAGCTCGATTTGTTTAGTGATTTCTGATGCAGGCCATGGGTTAACTTTAGCTGAGTTATTGCCTGGCCAGAGGTGTCTGCCTTTTGGGTTTTGTTCATGCCACCATTGCATTAGAACCGGATAGCTTTGGTTCCTATCATCAATTCGCCAGTAAAGTTGTGGAGCACAATAATCCATCCATCCTTCTCTAAGCCAGAGTCGGGCGTCGGCGTATAGTTCATCATAAGCATCCAAGCCTTTGATCTGTTTGGGGTGGCCCGGTCTCCAGATACCAAAGGGGCTTATGCCGAACTTTACATGTGGTTTCACCCTGTGGATTTCATTGTGGATGCGTTTGATAAAACTATTGATATGCATCCGGCGCCAGTCCTTGCGGCTCAATTTTGAATTGGATTTCTTCCAGCTAATTTCATCAGGGAATGAGGTGCGTTTGCTGTCAGGGTAAGGGTAAAAATAATCATCGATGTGAATGCCATCTACATCATAACGGTTGACCACATCCATAATGACGTTTAACGAATGATTAGCTGCAGCGGGTTCTGCTGGGTCCAGCCATTGATATCCATCATAGTTTTTTACGAGTCTGGGTTGTGTCCGGCTGATATGGTTGGGGGCCGGCGATCCCTTGGCTCCCTTGTAACGTGCCCGGTAGGGATTGAACCAAGCGTGCAGTTCAAGTCCTCGCCGATGCGACTCATTGATCGCGTAAGCCAATGGATCCCATACGGGCGAAGGGGCTTTGCCCATTTTACCAGTTAAGTACTCGGACCAGGGTTCGAGTTTTGAAGGGTAGAGTGCGTCGCAAGCTGGTCTGACTTGAAAGATGAGGCAATTGAGCTTGAGGCGGGCGGCAGCATTGATGAGTTCTGCGAGTTCCTTCTTTTGTTTGGCAATAGGTAAGCCGGGCTTTGAAGGCCAATCGATATTGTTGACCGTTGCAATCCATGCGCCTCTAAACTCACGGGTGAGGGATGGGGCATTTGGGTTTTTAATAGTGCCGTAAGTTACTTCTGCTTCCAAGTTCGCTAGGCCAAGCGCTACCAAGCTCGTTAAAATGGAAATCCGCACCTTCACAACCTGATTAATGCGGTGGCTTGAGCGATGGGACAAGCGTGTTTTATCAAGGAAAGTGTGTTGGCCTATTGAATTGAAAAAATGACTAAAATATGCCAAATCTACTCACTGCCTTGAATTGGACTGACAAAACCTATTTTTGCTGCGCCGTAACGCTTTACGGTGTTGCGATGGTCTATTCGCTATTTCTCTGGCGCAAAGGGTTTCAGCGGGATGATTGGGTAGTGTATGGGCTTATCGGAGTAGGGTTGATACTTCATACAACTGCCATGGCACAGAGAGGTTTTTCTCTGAAACAATGTCCTATTACCAATCTATATGAAGCCACTGCTTTTATTATGTGGACTATGGTGACCGGGTACCTTGTTGTTGGTCTTTGGCAACGGTTTAGGTTTATCGGAGCTTTTGCTTCTCCTTTGCTTTTCATATTGGGAGTTTTTGCATTATTTCCGGATATGGACCCTCCGGTGTTGCCCGGAAAGCATCAATTTTCGGGGGCGCTTAGTAGTTTGCATAAGGCACTTTTACTCCTTTCCTTCGGAGGCTTTGGGCTGAGTGCAGTTGGTGCGGTGATGTACCTGACTCAAGAAAACGATCTCAAGCTGCATAAGTTCAGAGCCATCTTGTCCAAACTTCCTTCTCTTGAAAGATTGGAGAAGGCGATGAGTGTTATTCTATGGGTATCTTTTGTTCTTCTTACAGCGGGACTGGTGACGAGCAGCGCATACTTACACGCCACCAATAAGGTGTGGTTTAAGCCGGATCCAGAAATGCTTTGGACTTTGGGTATTTGGTTCTTTTACTTGATTTTGTTGGTGCTTCATAAGCGTCATGCTCAAAGCGGAAAACAATTTGCGTGGGGTGCTCTGGGCAGTTTCCTTTTTGTGATGTTAACCTTTTGGGGTGTATACCTGCTGTCGCCACTCCATCAAACACCTGCCAGCTAAATGCCTATTGTTTGCCTTGGTCTTAATCATCGGACTGCACCCATTACGGTGCGGGAACGATATGCATTGGTAGAGAGCGAATTGCCTGAGCTGCTGGGTAGGCTGCTCAAGGAAACCAGTGTTGATGAGGCTGTAATACTCTCTACTTGCAACCGGGTGGAAATATATGCGGCCGGTAACGATCTTCCACAACATATGCTCAACGAATTGCGGGCATTTCTTGTGACAAAAGAGGAAGCCGATGGGGATGATATATTTTATGAGCATACTGGTGAGGCAAGTATGGTGCATTTATTTGAGGTGGCCAGTGGTTTGGATTCCATGGTGTTGGGTGAGACCGAAATTTTAGGTCAACTCAAAGACGCCTATCAGATTGCATTAGAAAACAAAACTACCGGTAGTTCCCTAAATAAGGCGTTCCAAAAGGCATTCAATGTAGCCAAGCAAATCCGTACCGAAACCAACATCCAGCGCGGGAGTGTTTCAGTCGCCAATGTTGCGGTGGAATTGGCTAGTAAAATATTCGATCAACTGCAAGACCGCACGGTAATGGTAATTGGTGCTGGTGAAACCGGTGAAAAGACTGCTCGTGCACTTTTAAGCCGCGGGGCCAAAAGCCTTATTGTATCCAACCGATCTTTTGAGCGCGCCGAGACAATGGCCAAGGAGCTCGGGGGTGAGGCTGTAGATTTTGATCACTGGCAGTCTGTGTTTGATTCGGTGGATATTATTATTAGTAGCACCAGTGCCCCGGATTATATAATTGACCGAAATAAGCTGGAGCCATTACAGGGTTCACGTCAGCATCATCCCTTACTGCTGGTGGATATTGCTGTGCCTCGCGATATAGAGCCTGAGGTTAATTTCATGGAGGACGTTTACCTATATAATATCGATGACCTCCAGTCCATTGCTGATGATTACCTGCGGCTTCGTAAGGAGGAAATTATAAAATGCGAATCAATTGTAAGGGATAAGGCTCGGGAACTTTTTGATTCACACTTTTATACAAAAAATGATCGTCAGGATCCGGAAACTCCTGCCCCAGGCGCTGAGCCTGTAGTTAATTGATGCCTGAAAAGCCAATTATCATTGCAACTCGGGGTAGTGCGTTAGCTTTAACGCAAGCGAATCTAATTTTTAACGCTTGCCGTAAAATATTTCCTCGATTGGCCTTTGAGGTGAAGATAATTAAGACCACCGGCGACAAGTTGCAGACGGCATCTTTAGCAAAGGCCGGCGACTCTATCCCTAAAGGGTTATTTACCAAAGAGTTGGAAATAGCTTTGATAAAACAAAAGGCTGATTTAGCAGTGCACAGCCTTAAAGACCTTCCAACTGAGTTGCCAGCGGGGCTTAAATTGGGGGCAACTCCCAAGCGGGAGGATGTGCGGGATGTTTTAATTTATAAAGTTGATGCAGAATTTTCCGGGGGGGTTCCGCAAATTAGAGAGGGAGGGTTGATTGGTACAAGCAGCACTCGCCGTGAGGCACAAATGCGAGCAGTCAGACCTGATCTGCGTTTCGATGAAATTCGGGGCAATGTTCCAACACGATTAGAAAAATTAGCCGAAAATGATGAGTTAGACGGAACTATTCTCGCAGCGGCAGGTCTCAATCGTTTGAATTTTACCATATCGGGCGATGGTTTTTTGGAGGGGGATGCGGTACCTGACGGTATTCGTGCTATAGCGCTGAATACAGACATCATGCTTCCCTGTGTGGGGCAAGGAGCGATTGGTGTAGAGATTCGAGAAGATGATGGTCGAGTTGAGAAGATCGTCGATCGTTTGAATCATTTTAATACAATAACTTGCGTCACTGCTGAAAGGTCTTTTCTAAAGTCAATGGGGGGTGGTTGTCAGTCGCCGGTGGGAGCTTATGCCCTAGTGGAAAATGGTAAACTACAGATGCGAGCGGTTTCTTTTCTAAGTGGTTCCATCCAACGTACTGATCAAGTTGGCGAGTTGCGTGAGCCGATGGTTCTTGGGGA
Organism: uncultured Verrucomicrobiota bacterium; assembly: GCA_902551155.1. Lineage (GTDB taxonomy): Bacteria > Verrucomicrobiota > Verrucomicrobiia > Limisphaerales > UBA1100 > UBA1100. The sequence goes on from CACDBG010000019.1 coordinate 22,105, forward strand.
GTTAGTCGCAGATCAATTGCGTGCATGATAGAGTGGTTTAAAATCGAGTGGTTACCCCTTGGTACCTTTTTTAATGTTTTATGTATTCTTGCTGGCGGCACGATTGGTCTGATTTTGAGTCGACAATTGCCCGATAAAACCCAACGTCGGGTCCGCAAATATTTAGCAGGGCTCACGGTTTTGGCTGGCGGTTACATGATTGCCAATGGGCTTTATGGCGGTTGGACAGAGGCAGGTGGGATTTGGGATTTTCTTTTATTAGTTCTCATCACTTTGCTGGCCATATCTTTTGGCAATCTCTTCGGAACCTGTCTGAAATTGCAGGATCGATTGGATAAACTGGGTAAAGAAGCCAAGCGGAGGCTCACTAAATCCGATGGGGATGATGGTACTAAGTTTAGTGATGGCTTTGTTACTTGCACGGTGCTCTTTACGGTGGGGCCAATGTCCATCCTTGGTTGTGTAGAGGATGGCTTAGGCAATGTGCCGACTATCTTAATTGTGAAGTCCATTATGGATGGGATCGCTACCATGTGTTTCGCTCCACGTTTTGGGATTGGGGTAATGCTTTCAGCGGTACCGTTATTGGCTTATCAGGGAACGGTGACGCTATTGGCATCACATTTAGAATTTATGAAGAATGAACCAATGCTGCTGGCTAATTTTAATTTAGTAGGGGGTTTGTTGGTGCTAACAATAGTGCTGGTGATTTTGGAAATAGAGAAAGTTCCCTTAGCCAATTATCTGCCAGCATTGGTAGTCGGTCCGGCTCTGGCCTATTGGTGGATTCTTTAATCAGCCTCCAAATCATCCCTCAACATGAGGCTGCCCATGGAGTTGAATGGGTGAACCTTATTGGAGCCTTCAAGGGGATAACCTTCCGTAGCCCAAGCGAAAATGGCTCCTTCAAGGTTAAATACATTGGTGTGGTTCAGTGATTTAAGTCTTTCGGCCATGATTGCGCTCCGGTATCCCACCGCACAGTAGACCACGATACACTGATTTGGGTTTTTTAGTATTTTCTTGAGCTCGCTATCGGAAGTCTCTGGAGAGATATGCAACGCATTAGGAAGGCGGCTAACATCAAATTCATCCTTGCGGCGGACATCCCATAGAAGTGGCGCGGTACGATTAGGGTCTTTCAGCCATGCATTTAGTTCTTGTGGGTTAGTGTGGGCTACCTCAGAAAATTTCCATGGGATGAATTTTCTTGCGGCATTTAGTCCATTGTATGAGAGCCAAAGGGTAAATCCCAGTGCGGCAAAGACCACAATGGCGCTGGTAACTAGCATAGGTTTCTTCCAGGGCGTTGGCTTGCTCACTTGGTCTCTGAGACGAGTTGTTTGATGCCCTTATTTACCAGCTCTTCCACATTTTCTTTCCACCGGTCTGCTGGTAGACCGTAAACGGCCATGGAGCTTTGGCCTTCATAGCCGCCTTCTAGCAAAACTCGAAAAGTGGGGATATAAGCCATTACATCATTAGCATAACTGGTGACCCAAGTGGCGGATCCAAATTCTTTTTTAAATTGAATGGAATAATCCACGACCACCTCACCTCCCATAGAAAGCCAAAGTAAATCTCCAACGCGCCAGCATTGGATTGGATAGGGGTAGGTCTTGGGGAGGTTGCCGGCGGTCTTAAGCTCTATCATGCGCTTGGCCCAGCGGCCACGGTAGCTGTTCGGATTCTTGGCTGATGAAGCCAGTGATTCATCAGAGGGTAAGGCGCCGAATTCCAGATCGATAGTCTTGATATGGGTAGCGAGCTTTGGCTTTAAGGTATTCATCTTTTGTAAGAGAACTTCCTCGACTGCAGCAGCCAGCATATTTCCGTAACGTTCAGCCTGATAAACTTCTCTTCTAGGCAAGGGGTTTATATCTGCGCCGCATCCGGGACTAAACAGGGCCAATGCGCTGGGATGGCTTTTTTCGAGTGCAAGCTGAGTGAAACCCGCGTAATCGCCCGAGAACTTTTGAAAACTTAAAGTGGTGCTGTGGCAGGCATAACCAAAGACAACGGCCTTAAGGTCGAGCCCCTTGTAGACAGCTAATACCGGCACATCATGATCCACTGGTCCTTTCAAGGCATTAGTGGCAATGAGTTTAGGTACATCACTGTAAGGTTTATTTTCACGTCGGTTAACACCAAAGCGAGTGATACCTATACCGTGTTTTAATGTGACCGGCTCAAGATTTTTGATGGCTTGGCCGGTGATTTTGAGAATTTCAGACTCAAAGCGATTGGAGTATTCCTCAATTCGGGCAATGCGTTCGGGAGTTAGGGGATATATGTCATACAAGCCTTCACGCATGACTGGGCCGGTATGAGTGTGTGAGGCATTAAACATCACTTGATCGGCTGTTAGCTTATATTCCTTCGCTAGTTTCAGTTTAAGGCTATTATAAATGCTGGCTGATAACCCAATGGTATCAGTGGAAATAATGATCCCAAGTTTGCCGGTTTCATCTTGCAGAGCTATTGCCTTGGCCCATAGGGGGTGAAGAACGCCATCGCTGGGTTCGGTGCGCCCCCCATAACCAGCCATCCAAATGGGTTTCTTGGGGGTAATATCGGCCTTGGCGGTGCCAGCTTTCCATGAAGCTGCCGAAAGAGGCATGGCAAGACAAAGCAGAAGGATGACACGGAGCGTGGTCATGGGGTAAAGAGTAAGATTCAACGGCCAATGGTCAATAATCAAAGAGATATCGCTAGTCCTTGTCTTGTCTGCTGGTTCATGACAATTTTGATCCATGCGTATTTACCATTTATTGGTGTTGTGTCTTTTATTCATGGAGTTCAGTTCTCTAGCCGCTAAGAAACCCAATATTGTTTATATAATGTGCGATGAACTGGGCTATTACGAAACCTCCTTTATGGGAAGTAAAACCATTAAAACTCCCCGTATTGATCGACTAGCTGCCGAAGGGGTATGGTTTACTCAAGCTCTCGCCGGTTCCTCTGTCTGTGCGCCTACCCGGTGCGTGCTCATGACCGGAAAGCATAGCGGGCACACATCAGTGCGGGTTAATGGGGGAGGCACACCTCTTCGTGCTGAAGAGGAGACCATTGCCAGTATGCTTAAGGAAGCAGGTTATGCGACCGGTGGTTTTGGTAAATGGGGTTGTGGTGGCCGTGGTTCCACAGGAGTTCCTGAGAAACACGGTTTTGATGTATTTCTAGGCTATTACGATCAGGTTCATGCGCATAGTTATTACCCCCCTTACATTATTCGTAATAGTCAAGAAGTGCCTCTTAAGGGAAATGTAGGTGGGAGTACCGGGACAAATTACTCACATTACGTCATTTTCAATGAGGGCATTAAATTTATTCGGGATAACAAGGATCGGCCTTTCTTCTGCTATTTGCCCATTACTCCTCCCCACGGTATCTTTGATATTCCTAACAGTGACCCAGCCTGGGATATTTACAAGGATAGGGGAGAATGGCCAGAACAGGCCCGGCGTTATGCAGCAATGGTCGGGATGATTGACCGACAGGTGGGGCAGGTCTTGGATTTACTTAAGGAACTCAAGCTCGATGAAAACACCATTGTCTTTTTCTGTGGTGATAATGGTGGCAACAATTACTTTAAGACTCCGGAGCATCCGCGAGGCATTCATAGCGCTAACAAGAATCCAACAACCGGTGTGGAATTCCGCGGAGGAAAAGGTAATCTTTATGAAGGGGGACTGCGAATCCCGATGGCTATCCGATGGCCCGGCAAGATAAAGCCGGGGCGTGTTAGTGATCACTTGTGGTATTTTCCCGATGTGATGCCGACTTTGGCGGAGATAACTGGAGCGAAGGCTGTCGAGGACACTGATGGCATATCTATCGTCCCTGAACTCATAGGGGTCAAGGCGGCAGGCCGAAAACAGGAAAAACATAGATATCTCTATTGGGAGCTGGGAGCTCAAACGGCTGTCCGCGTGGGCGATTGGAAAGCAGTCAGGCCTGGCGCCAAGTCCGCTTGGCAACTGTACAACCTAAAAACGGATATCAGTGAAGCTTATGATGTGGCTGCGGAGAATCCCAAGATAATGAATCAGATTAAAGCCATTGCTGAGGAGGCCCATGAACCGCCTGTGGAGGGAACTTTTGCTGATACCATTAATCACGAGAAGGATCGCGCGGCAAAATGGGGAGGGACAAGACCGCCTCAGCGTGGGAGTAAATTCAAGTGGCTAACTAAAGGATTGATTATTAATACAGGATTAAAGGTTGTTGGTTTTAGTAGTCAAAATGAAAGCAACCAAAAGTTTGCTGCTAATGCAATTGACGGAAAACCAGGGACTATTTGGCATACGCAATTTACCCCTGAGATGAAGAAGCACCCACATGAGCTGGTGTTAGATTTGGGCAAGGAAAGCACCGTGCGTGGGTTTCGGTATATGGCGCGTCAGGATGGGGGGTGGAACGGGGCTTTAAAGGACGTCGATTTTTCAGTGAGTGACGACCCTAAGGAGTTCGGCGCCCCAATCCTCAAGGCTCTGTTGCGCAAAACACGTTCAGTACAGGATATTAAATGTAAGCCCATCAAGGGCCGCTACGTCCGCTTACGTGTATTCTCAGAAGTTAACAATGGGCCTTGGGCTTCTGTGGCGGAATTTGGGGTGTTGGGAAAATAATCTAGAGCGCCTCAACTCCCGTTAGTTTACCGGTATGATTGGTGGTAATCATGCAAAGTGAAGCAGACTGACCTGGTTCAATTTTGTGATTTATTCCCATGAAATTGGCTGGGCGAACGGAAAATCCATCCCAAATTTCCTGCCACGGTTTCCCAAGCATTTCTGCGACACGTTCGACTCCTTGAAACGGTCTTAAGGCTGAGCCGGCAAGGTTGGTTTTGCCCGGTTGACGAACAATCTGATCTTCGCCAACTTCAATATCGAGCCGTCCTACGGTGTATCTTCCGGGTGGTGCACCTGCAGCAGACATGGCGTCAGTTGTATAATAGATATTTTCAGGACCTAGCACGCGGTGAAATATCCGGAAAGGCATTGGTTTGACATGAATTTGGTCGGGGATTAACCCACAA
>CACDBG010000020.1 GCA_902551155.1 uncultured Verrucomicrobiota bacterium
GTCATGGGCTATTCATCAATTTGGCAGTGCAACGGTGGATTCAAAATCTCCTCATTATAGTGATCAATCGCCACTTTTTTCGGAAGAGAAAGAGCGCAAAACATGGTTTAAGCGTGAGGAAGTGCTGGCTAATGCCAAGAGGGTTTACAAACCCTGAATCATTCTTCCAAAGATTCAAAATGTTGGCCGATATGTTCGCGATTATTGGCTTGGGCAAGCATGACCTGTTTGTGTCGTTCTGTAAGGCTGGCTCTTCTTTTTGAGCTTAATTCATCCGCACATCTAGGGCAGCAGATGCCCGGTTCGTATTTTTCAGATTTGAGATCCTCAGCTTCTAGTGGCCATCGGCATCCAAAACAAATTTCACAAGTTCCTTCTTCTAATCCGTGTAAAACCGAGACGCGATGGTCAAAGACAAAGCATTCGCCCTCCCAAAGGCTTTCTTCAGGCTTTATCTTTTCAAGGTAATTCAAAATGCCGCCCTGCAAATGGTATACTTTATCAAATCCATTTTTTAACATATGGGCGGAGGCTTTTTCACAACGGATGCCACCAGTGCAAAACATAGCCACTTTCTTTTGTTTTTCCGGATTTAGGTTTTCTTTAACGTATTTGTCCCATTGTCCAAAAGTTTGAGTGTCCGGATTGATGGCATTTTTAAACGTTCCAATCTGCACTTCATAATCGTTGCGTGTGTCAATGAGTAGCAAGTCTGGATCGTTGATTAGTTCGTTCCATTTTTCTGGGGGCACATGCTCTCCGACCGCTTCATTAGGGTTAACGGATTTGTCGCCCAATGTGACGATTTCAGGACGAATTATAATGCGCAATCGGTTGAAGGGTGGGTTCTCTGAGGTGCATTCGCGGTGAGGTAACCCTTTGAAACGCTGGTCCGAACCAATGAATTCCAAAACCGCTGTAACTCCTTTTTTCGGCCCAGCGATGGTCGCATTAAGTCCTTCATTGGCCAGAATGATAATGCCCAAGACATCATTTTTTTCGCACTGCTCTTTGAGCTGATCTCGCCAAATTTCGTGGTCTTGCAAATCTGTAAACCGGTAGAATGTAGCGACGGTATGCATTCAGATTATTTGCGTCTGATAAGGAGATGGTCAATATTGGGACCGCTGGCTCCGGTGGATTCCACAAGGATTTCATTTAGTCCAACCTTCAGGGGCGCATCAATGCTAATGGATTTCCAGTTTGACCAGCTGTCGGTGCTGATGAAGGGCAGAGTCTTGGCGATGACCTTGCCATTGACCTTGAGCTGCAATGGGCGGTCGCCGCCGGCCAAGGCATAACGAAAGGAAAGAGAGTATGCACCCCCATCCTTGATTTGTATCAGCCAGTTGAGGTGTTCTCCTGAGTCAGCTTGGAAGTCGGTAAAACCTTTACCGGTGTAGCCGCCATTGTTCTTGGCCATAGTGGGTCCTTTTCTCCCGGCATCTTCCGCTTCGAAAATTTGATTGGTTCCTCTGAGAGTTGCCAGTTTGGCCTGCACAACCTTTGCTGCCGACTTGGCTGGTCTGGACTTGCTGCTATTGCCGATAGTGAGATGCGGCGCCTTGTCATCACCATTGGTGAGACGGTTTAGCGTGTAGCAGATATAAGTGTTTAGTGCGGGTGTTTTATCGGATGCAGTGACATTCTTTAAATTGAGCTGGTAGACATAGCCCGGGTTGAGTTTCTCCAGATCGATGGATACTGATTTTCTATCGGGGGCAAGATTTAGGTTCGTGACCTTGATGAGTTCTTTTCCGAGCTGTGGCGAGCCGTAGCTCTGGTGGTATTTGTAGTAGTAACGCTGGAAAGCGAAGTTTTCTGCTGTAACTTTAGAGAGTGGCTTGGTGAAGGAGAGCTTGAAGCCGGAATTGGTCAGGTTCATGGCCAAAACGCTCATAGGCATTTTCCCTGTCCAGCTAATTCGTTGTATGCCATTAGCTCCGACCCATGAAAGATGGGTTTGACCAACCCACAGGCTTCCATCCGGAGCAAAAGCAAAACGGTGCATGCCCCGGCGCAGTCCGCCATTATCAATAAAGGGCAGGCAGGCACCCTGGGCTTCCCCCGCCACTTCATCAACGAGGATTCGCATAATGCGGGGTCGGTTCATTTCACCCACCAGCAGTTGCCCAACAAAGGGGCCGAATTTTCCCTTTGTGGTATCAGAAAGCATCTGAGTGGGACTGTTGGACATGCTCCCCTGAGGGAAAAGCACCGCGGCTCGCGTGCGCTTTTCATCAAATTCAGCCGGGGGCACCTTGAGTGGATTGCGTCCTTTTTCCCATTCCTTGGTCCACACAAGGCTGGCAGGGTGTCCATAAAAGTTACCTTCCTTTACATGAAACAGTTTACTGGTTCCCAACCAATCTCCCTGATTGTCGCTGGCCCACAGTCTTCCCTGCATATCAAAATTGACCCCGTTGGGGGAGCGAAAGCCCGACGCAAAAGGAATGGTTTTCTGTTGGGGTGTGATTTTTATGATCCATCCCCGGTAAGGCGTAGCTGAATACATGCGCCCAGAGCCAGCTTTATGGTTCTTATAGAACTGTTCACGCGAAATGCCGTAATGCCTGAATTCCCCGCGGATCTCAGGCCGGATGCTCGCTCCGCTGGATGCGAGGTTGAGGCCGATGTAATAGTTTCCCTTCTTGTCACGGGTGGGACCAAAGGAAAATTCGTGGTAATTGCCGGTCATGCCAAAGTCATCGCTTATAGTCTGGTAATGATCAGCCTCGCCATCGCCGTCGGTGTCACGCAGGCGCGTTAGCTCAGGGCGCTGCATAACGACCAGTGTGTGGTTATCCTCGGCGATAATCCCTAGTGGCTCGTGCAGTCCGTCAGCAAAGAGTTTCCATATTTTTATCTTTGGGTTGTACGTATAGACCTCGCCCCGGTGGAAGCAAGCGGCCAGCCGGCCATCGGGCAGGAAAGTCAGGCCGCCAATTTGCACATCCAGTCCCTTGGGGGCGGGGATATTCTCAATCTTATAATAGTCATTGATGCCGGCTCCGCGAATGGAAAGGGTTGAGATTAGGAAGAGTAGTAAAATTGTACGTTTCATTTTCCGTGGGTGTGGCTATGGGTGATGGTAAAACTTTTGGCTTCTTCACTGGTCAAAGTGACGACTCCTTGATTGATTTTGCCCTTCGAGACTTTTGTGTTTACCGAGGCGATCGTGATGTGTAGGGGATAAGTGATATTTGGGATTCGAAAATGACGAGTCAACCCCATGCCTGAGGGCAGAGCGGTACTGCGTTCATAAATATCAATGTCACCAATGGTGTAGTGGAACTCGGGATGGCCATCGATTTTGCGGTAGCCTTGAAACTGAGGTTTAAAATCAGATGGGGTATTTTTGTGGAACGTGAAATTCTTTGAGCCAGTCCAGAACTTGGTTCCGATTATTTTGGCCAAGCCATTTCCGTTTGCCTTCCAGACGGGCATAGGGTCAACAAAGCCTCCTATCCATGCATACCGCAGATGACAAGTGCCGGCATCCCAGCAGTAGGAGACACCGTGTGGCAGTGCTACTGCAATGGCTGCGGGGGAGGCGTCAGGCATGAAGATGCGGTACATCAGCGGTCGACGATGAGGCCAGGCGTGAAGATTTTTATTACTGCTCTGAGCACGGGCCATGGGTGAAACGTTGTCATCTTGGGCAATATTGGGCATTTTGATGCCCACATACATTGCGCCATACATGATGAGGCCATGGCCGGGGAAAGTGCATACATAGGGGTATATTCCTTTTTCCCCAGGCGCTTTAAAGGTTAGCACTGCGCTTTCATCCGGCTTAAGGACTTTTGTATGCCAAAGAACGGATTTGCTCTTGGGGATGTAGTTGGAATCTGGAGGCAAAGTGAGAGCTGCTTGTACGATCTCTAATCGTTTGCCTGGTGCAACAATGGCAAGGTTATGGGCCATTTCGTCAGTATTCTTGAAGGTAAGGATCACCTTCTGCTCGGGCTGCACTTCAAAGCGGGGAATGTCGTATTGCAGGCCGGGAAGGGTGCCAATATTAATTTTTAGGGGTGCGGCAGAAAGTGTAGCTGCCGCATATAATATGACTAGAAATCGCATCGTGCTTTAGGGTTACTTTTCCTGAATCCACACGTTGCGGTAGCGCACGGGATTGCTGTGGTTCTGAAACCATATGGGGCCGGGGGCAGCTCCTTCCTTTTGACCGGCACCGGTCTTGTTTTTTAATGCGTAATCATCATGGATGAGAATTCCATTGAGGTGGGCAGTGATGCGGGCTGGCGCAGTCCTTTTACCGGCATTGTCAAATTTGGCGGCGGTAAATTCCACGTCATAGGTCTGCCAAGTGAGAGGAGGGAAGCAGGCATTTACATCAGGATACTTCTGCTTATAGAGACAGCCGCAATCATTCTTGGCCGGTGTCATCTCGATGCCGAAGGAATCGAGCACCTGCAGCTCGTAACGGCGCTGGAGGTAGAGTCCACTATTACCACGGGCTTGACCGCGGGCAGTGGGCTTGAAGGGGAGGCGAAACTCTACGTGCAATTTGAAGCTCTGGAACTTGCCCTTGGTGATGGCACCTTCCTTCATCAGGCTGTCTTTGGTGATCTGCAGTTTATCGAGCGAGCCATTATCCTTCCCATTAAAGAGAATCTTGGCGCCTTTGGGAGCCTTCAGTCCGATGGTTTTAGATTTGCGGGTTTTTCTGGTGAAGGACCCCACCTGCTGATCCCCCTTGGAGGCAATCACTTTGCCGTTATTGTATTTCAATACGATGGGAAGTTCATCATTACTAAAGGTCACGGCACTTTTTCCTTTGCGTTTACCTGAATAAACCCATTTGGTTTCTTTATCCCATCCAGTTCCTGGAAGGCCACCTTTGAAAGCGGTGGCTTGAAACGTGCCTTCACCAAGTGCAACGATTTGCAGGCCGAGTTGATGGTTTTCTCCTGATCCATCCATGCCCTGACCGGTGTACTCGCCCTGGATGGCGAAGTCGGGATCTTTTGCCGCTGCTTCAGGCGTTTCGTAGGTGAGCTGACCCTTGGGAGCGGCTAAAAGATTAAAGGTTAGGATGATCGTGAGTAATGCGATGAGTCTTTTCATGGCTATGCGTGGGCGGGATTGTATCGGTTGGAGCTCAAAAGGCAACTGTCCACGGAAGAACAGAAGCTCACTTCTTATTGAGCAGCTTCGGATTCTTTTTGATTATCTCTTTAATTAATTCCTCAGCCTAGGCGATTTGGTCGGTGGTCATATTTTTAGTTATGCCCAAACCCCCATTTAGATAGACCTTACTTTCCTTATCGCCATTAGCTAAGGCAATACTATACCAAGCATAAGCAGCCACATTATCCCGCCTAATTGCATGGCCAAGGCGGTCGTAGAAATACCCAAGCTGATGTTGCGCACCTGCATTTCCTTGCGCAGCAGCTTTCTGTGCCCACTTAAACGCTTTTTTGAGATCCCGCTCTACTCCTTGGCCTTTCCGATACATATTCCCAAGGTTGTATTGCGCCTTTGCAACACCCTGCTCAGCCAAAGCCTTCAATGAATCAAAATCCTCCGGCAACGGCTTGTTGGTGGGTTTATTCGTCGCGCCTTGATCGCCTACTGCATTCGGATCGGAAGTTGGCTTAGCCGTCCGGCACCCCACTAACGCCACCACCGCAATCATCAAGAGAATCTGTTTCATGTGCGTAACCCTACAGGAAACTGCTCGCACCAACCTACTACAATAAATCAGAAAGATTATAATGGATATGCCTCCCACTGCACTTGATCAATGGCTTAATTTGGAGAGGATTGGCCGCCTTCTTCGTGCAGCAGGAAGGCTCTTGCTTCAGGGGCATTTTTATTCTTCCACCCGTAGAAGAGCAGCATGCCTTCCACAATGCTTCCATCAGGCCGAAGAACCGGTTGGATATTGTTGAATCGCCAGTCGCCAAATTCTTTTTGATCGGCCATTAGGTCGCGGGATTTTTTCCAGCTATTGCCTTTATCCTGTGAAACCCATTCTTCTATGCGGCCACCACCATGCCGGTCCATATAGCCACCTTCCAAGTAATCTTTACCGGTGATGACATAGGCATGAAGAACACCTTTTTTATCTCTGGCGAGGTAAGAACTGTTCCACTGATGGTTCGAATTGCAAATGGGCGTTTGTTTCCATTTACCTTTTTCGCGCCATACATAGTAGTAACGGTGGGATTTGATATTATCCTCGGAAAGAACATGTAGGAAAGTGGGTTCACCATATTCGTTCAGAGAAATTACCGGTGGTATGCCGGCCCCGCGCCATTTCGTGTCCCAAATCTGGCAGTTTGCCTTTGAGTAATCCAAATCAATGGGTGTTTTCAGAATCTTCCCCGCAGCATTGCGGACAACCTGCGTTTGTAGATCAATCTTCACATAGGAGAGATTGTACTTCCATTCATTGGACACTAATTGGTCGTAACGCGGATTGTAAAACCTTTCATCTTTTGGTGAATTCTTGTTGTCATCATAATCGGTGTAAACCACGTGCAAGTGTTTGCCGTCTTTACTCGGGAGTTTTGTATGGTAGGAAGACCAGTCCAATTTTCTTTTGCTATCCAGGTCGGTGACATCCTTTATAGGCCCTTTCCAGGTTTTGCCATTGTCCCCAGTGATCCGGTAGGTCCAGGAACTGGTATGACCATCGGTTCGGTAATAGATCATCTCCTTGTTACCATGAATTCGGTAAACGGTGGGATAGGAAAGTTTCGGCGCGATCTGGGGCATTTTTTCCCAGATTATATTAAAAGTCTTCTTTTGAATGGGATGATCTGAGATAAGATGGGTGCCTGGAGTTCTGTGGCATCCAAATAGAACGTGCAGGAAGTCATCTTCATCTGCCCAGATGATCGGGCTGTAATGATGGTCAGTGCTGCTCTTTTGTCCCAGTCGGACCGGCTTGGAGAAGCTTCGATCCTTTGGGTTATACGTGATCAGTAGTGGGTAGGCTTTACCCTTGCCATTTCCGGAGGGCTTCGCATCTCCGTTGTATACGATATAGAGTCTATCGTTCAGGAGAACCGACTGCGGACGTTGCCGGCAATCGTACAGCATCTTGAATTTTCCGTATTCACCGAAAGGTATAATATTTGTTGGTTTGCTCTGCTCCTCTGCCCATGCTTTTTTAACGAAACAACCACAAAGGATCAGTGGCAATATTATTGCTAAAAGCAGATTGTTCCGCATTTTTCTCATGCGTTTATGAGATTGTGACAGTATTATTCGTCTAGGAGGTGAGCCAGTTTGGCTTCAATCGACTCAGCCCAAATCGTGTAGCCCTTTTCGCTTAAGTGAAGCAGGTCGGGCATAATTTCTTTGGTTAACGTACCGTCTTTTTGCAGGAACTTGGGGCCGATGTCCAGATAGTGTACGTGCTTTCCATTATTGAGTTTGCTGAAAAGCTTATTGGCACCTTCATTGACCTGGCGACGTTTGTCAGTGGGGTTGCTTCCACGAGGAAAAACACCGAGTAGGAGGATTTTGGTCTTTGGTGATTTGGTTCTAATTTGTTTAACAATGGCAGTGACACCATCAGCGATTTCCTTGGAGGTGTTATTACCTGAATTATTTGTGCCGATCATAATGACCGCAGCTTTAGGGGTGATACCTTTAAGGTTTCCATTATCGAGACGCCAGATGACATGTTGAGTTCGGTCTCCACCTATGCCGAGGTTAACTGCATTGCGTTTGCCATAATGCTTAGCCCATATTGTTTTGCCGCGACCTTCCCAACCTTGAGTGATTGAGTCGCCAATAAAGACCAGATCCACATTCCCCTTGGCAACTCGGTCGTTAAATGAGTTATGGCGTTTCATCCAGCCTCCCTGACGTGGAACCGGATTCAGTGCAGAATGGAGCTTTGATTTTTCTTGGGCTGAGACAGGAAGTGATAAGAAAATCGAGCAAATCAAAAAAAGGTATTTCATGGGCGGGATTTTGACACTTTGGTGGTTGTTGTCGAACGAATTGATAACGGCTAAAAGAACTTGATTAATTCTATCCCCAGCTTTGGACAAATATTGCCAGTGTGGTGTAGCGTGCCGCTTTTCCAGATGTGATTGCCACAAGGCACAACCAATGGTGCATACGTAGCCATCCTGCGGCCAAGCACAAAGGATCGCCGATGAAAGGTAGCCAGCTTAATAATAAGCTCCAATAGCCGTATTTCTTTAGCCATTTCTTTGCTTTATGCATGTGCTTATTTTTTGGTTTTTTCTCGGGAAATAGTCTTCCTATCCAATAGTTGGTTATTCCCCCCAAAGTATTACCGATAGTGGCGACCAGAAGTATTAGCCAGATTGGATTGTCGCCTAGTTTTAGGGTGGCAATTAAATTAATCTCTGAACTTCCTGGTAGCAGGGTAGCACTTATAAAGCCCGTAGAGAACAACATCCAAAGCCCCGAATCACCACTTAGAAAATCGAACATTTAATTTATTTAATTAAGGTTAACTTAAAAAATTATAAGGTGAATTCTTCAAGTACTCTGTATCTGGGTAATGAAGATTAATCGTGTTGCGGCAACGGCAAGGCCAAAAATAGTACCCCCCACAAAATTGGCCATAGGCCCGGTTCCCCAGTCATGTTTCTTTTCCCATCGACTGAGAGTGATTGATATCAGTCCAAAAATGAAAGGCGTGATCAGCAGGCTGATACCCGTTATTGATCCAAAATTGAGGATGCGTTCTGGAAATATTAATGAAACTAAACTTCCTGCAAGAATGCCAGACAGGATCAGTAAAAAGATAATTCCTATATGAGTTGCCGATGGCTTATTAGCTTCGTCTGAGATAATGTCGGGTTTATCCTCCGAAGATTTTATTCTTTTACTGACAGCTCCGGATACTAGGTACGAAAGGCCATAGACAACACCTTCGAACAGAATTTCAAGAAACGCACCTACCAGACCTGCCACCAAAGATTCAATGAACGCCAACATCCTAGTCTGGGACGGATAGGGGGCTAATTGAGCGAAGCATTTTATAAAGAGGCCGGCTCTGGTTTACGACCTGTTTGCCAGTTCCAATATCTGCTGAGACCGCCTTTTAAGTCCTCAAGAATCAGATAGCAGATTGGCACAAGAATCAAAGTTATGAACGTTGCGAACAAAACCCCCCATGCTAAGCTGATTCCCATAGGAACCACAAACTGTGCCTGAGTGCTTTTTTCAAACATGGTTGGAAGGATGCCGCAAAAGGTGGTTAGGCTTGTTAGAATGATAGGTCGGAAGCGTGCACCTCCCGCTTGGCTGACTGCTTGGGTAAGTGACATGCCTTCATCTCGTTTCATGTTGATATAATGGACCATCACTAGGCTGTCATTTACCACCACTCCTGCCATGGCCAGCATACCAAAGGCACTCATTACACTGAAGGGGATATCCACAATAATATGCCCCAAAAGAGCTCCTGTAATACTAAAGGGAATGATCGCCATAACGATCAGAGGTTGAGAGTAGCTCTTAAATGGGATTGCTAGCATTGCGTATATGCCCAGAAGGACAATAATGCCCCCTATTTTCAGTGCGTCCATTGACTCTTTTCGTTCACGCCCTTCACCGTCAAAACTATAGCTCATGCCGGGTTGGCTTGCCGCTAACTTGGCTACTTTGGGCTCAAGATCTTTACGGACTTTTTCCAGATCCAAGGCGGCATTGTCCTTATCCGCATCGGCCAAGACGTAAAGGGTTCGAGCTAGGTCACTGCGCCTGATAGAAGGATAGCTGTCGGTCATCTCTAGTTTTGCAACTGCAGTCAGGGGGGTAGTACCTCCTTCAGGTAGTCTTATTTGCATATTTTCTAGGCTGGCCATGCTTTCACGTTCCTCAACTGGATAACGCACCATTACTCTCACCTCATTTTGGCCGCGTTGAATGCGTTGAGCTTCGTGACCGAAGAATCCTCCCTGAACTTGGCGGCCGATCATTGCGCGAGTTAAACCACGTTGCATAGCATCCTCGTTTAGTGTGGGGCGAACTTCCTCCTTGGTGCGTTCAAATGTATCGTGAATATCAAATAGACCCTGATATTGCTCCAATTCAGTTTGAATTTGGTCCGAAACTTTAGAGAGAGCTTCTGTAGTTTCCTCAGAGGTGTCTTGTGCTGGCATAGCTAGTTTAATTGCTATTGGGTCTCGGGTGCGGCCAATAACGGCTTTGGTGGTTATTTCCTGTGCGCCTTGGATGATTCCTATATTTGTTCTCCATTCCTTAACTAGTTCGCGTGTCTTAATTTCAAGAAATTTTTTGTCCTCAAAGTAGATCCGATCTTCAGGCGCCATGAGTTGCATTTGCACTTCGCCAAGATTAGCGACGCCAGAAGAAGCGCGGCCGCGAACTCCAGCTATATTCTGGCCGCCAATGGTGGTAATGATATCCCCGATAACACTTTGGTTCGTTGTTTTGCCTGTAATAGGGTCGTTATATTTTCCAGTATAAGACTCTTTTAAAGCGTAAGCTTCATCGATCATTTTTTGTAGTTTCTTCTCGGTTACTTCATAAGCCGTGCCTTGAGGCATCACCAGTCGTGCTGTTGCATATTCGCTATCAATCGGAGGGAAAAAGGTCATTTTAAGTCTGCCGCTAAATGAGTAAGAACAAATAATGAGTGCGACTCCAGCGAAGATAGATAGAGTGACGTATCGGTTGGTCGATGCCAAACCCAGTACGGGTCGGTAAGCCTTTTCAACAAACCATTCCATTCCATCGGCACAAGCGCGCTGGATTCGGGCCAATGCGCTCAATCGGTTGCGTGGAGGTTTTCCAGTGGAGAGGTGACTCAGGTGGGCAGGGAGAATTAGTTTTGATTCTACTAGTGAAAAGAGAAGACAGGGGATGACAACAAATGGAATTTGTTCAAACATTTGTCCGCGTCGGCCTTCAACCAGTAGTAGGGGGACGAAAGCAATAGCTGTAGTCAGTACTCCGAATATAACTGGGGTAGCTACTTCCTGAGCACCTTTAATTGCTCCATCAAGGCCGGTTCCCCCGCGTTGTTGATATGCGTGAATGCGTTCCCCAGTGACAATGGCGTCATCAACTAGGATACCTAAAACCAGAATAAATCCATAGAGAGTCAGAAGATTGATGGTAACCCCAAAGTAGGGCATCAAAGAAAAAGCCCCCATAAAGGCAATAGGCACTCCCAGACTCACCCAAAAAGCAACTGCTGGTCTTAGAAATAAACCCAAGAGGATAATTATTGCAGCAATTCCCACGAAGGCTGAATCATTAAGGGTCACCAAACGTTTATTGATGATATCAGCTCGGTTATTCCAGATGTCTACGCTAACGCCTTCCGGCAGTCCGGGTTTAAGTTGTTCATCCAAATATTTCTGTATAATCCCCTCTATCTTGAGCGCATTTTGATCTCCAGTACGTGCGACATGGACTACTGCACAGCGTTTGCCGTTGTAGCGCATGACAACCTCTTCCTCTTCAAAGGCATCGGTGACATTAGCGATTTCGCTGAGGGTTAAATGAGATCCGTTGGGGCGGGCCTTGATGATAATTTTCTCAAAGTCTGCCTTGGTGAAGGCACGGCCTTCAGTGCGAACCAGGACTTCACCATTGCGGGCCTTGATAACTCCGCCTGGAAGATCGACTGCGGAGTTTCTAACGGCCTCGGCCACTTGTTGGAGGGTTAGGCCATGTTCTTGGAGTATGGTTTCAGATACTTCTATATTAATCTCGTAATTACGAAGGCCGCGCATTTCCACCCGTGAGATGCCCTCCAACCGCCCGGCTTCGTCGCGAATGCGTTCGCCCAGTTTGCGAAGATCATACTCACTCATCTTTCCGTAGATGATGAGGGTGACGACCTCATGCAGAGATTCTTCTACTCTAACAATGGGTTGTTCAATTCCATCGGGCAAGCTGTTGAGGCTATCAACACGGCTTTTAACATCTTCCAAGAGCACCCGTGGGTCGTAGCCGTTCTCCGCTTCAATTTCGATGGTGCAGCGGCCTTCACTGGCTGTACTCTTAATTTCCTCAATGCCTGGAAGATCAGCGACAATATTTTCCACGGGGATAACAATGGATTCCTCCATTTGTTCAGGTGTGGCTCCACGATAGTTAACCCTAACCTCTACTTCATCAGGGGTAAACATAGGGAAGACTTCGACAGGAAGACGATTAATGATTCCATTAATCCCCATCAATATGATGAAGACCATGAGGAGGTTAGCCGCGACTGAGTTGCGGGCAAACCAGGCTATCATACCATTAATCATGTCGTCGGCTTATTGGGCTTGCCCGGCCCTGTGTCTTTTTGATTCCCTTTGCCGGGCTTATTACCTCCGCCTTTTCCTTGAGGTCGCTTTTTGGGTTCAGGTGGAGGTTTGCCGTCGATGGCGACTCTCAATTGCTGGCCGTCAGTGGCGTATTCCACCGGTGTCGTAATTAGAATATCTCCCGCTTTCAGTGGATCGTTTAACCGAGTGACCACATATTTTTCATCCCGCCAAATGATCTCTATTTTTTTTCTTTCTATAATGGTCTTGTTTGGTTCTTTTTTATCCTGAACAGCCAAAGCTACTTCATCGCCGCGTCTGACAGCTTGGCGAGGTAGTTTAAAGACATTTTCTAAGGTTTTACCTCTTATTTTTGCTCTGACAAATAAGCCTGCACGGAGAGCTGGCTGACGGCCATAGGGCTCAGGGACTTGGGCAATGAGAAATAATTGTTGGCTGGCGGCATCATAACGACTTTCGGCACGATCAATTTTCCCCTGCCAGTTATAAATATTAGCACCAATTTGAGCGGACAAGGTGACTGGAGGTGGTTCTATTTTTGGTTGGAAGGCGAGGGCTTGGGTATTGTTTGTGCTAACTAACTGTTCAGGTATATTGAGGTATGATAAGCGGTGGTTGGACACCGGAAGGCGTACTTCTGCGTAGTCGGTGGCAATGGCAGTGGCAAGAATGGTGTTGGGGTTAATTACCTGACCTATATCTACTCGTTTTTCAGTAATGCGACCTTGATAGAGCGGTGCATATACGATTGTACGTTTTAGGTTTTTTTGGGCTTGTTCTACCTCGCTTTCGGCTACTTGAATTTGTCCTAAAAGTTCAGCTTTCATTTGTGCTGGTTTATCGAGTAGATCCCTCTTTGCCTTGGTCAAACTAGCTTGTTTTGCCAAAACATTTGCTTCGGCTTCGATGACCTGTGGCTCTTTCTTTGCCAGTGAGGAGGCGCCTTCCAGTTGATTGATGCGTTTCAGGTTGGCGATGGCCGCATCACGTTCTGCGGTTCTGAGTATTAGGTTGGCTTCGGCTTGCTTGAGATTGGCTTCGGCGAGCACTACAGCATTGGTGAGTGAGGAACGCTCGATTTTTTCAAGAGCAAGTCTGGCTTTAAGTTGTGTGAGTGTTCCCTCAGTTTTAGTAATGGCAATAAGGTAATCTGAATTTTCCATAGTTAATAGTTTTTGGCCCGGTTTGAAAAACCCGCCTTCCTTGAAAGCCGGTTCGATGGATAGTATTCGGCCGGTGACTTCAGGGTTGATACTGGAAATTGCGCGAGCTTGGACTTTCCCTTGACTTGGCAGTTCAATAACAAAGTCAGTTGGTTGTAGGGTGATTCCCTCTACTAGGGGGATTTTGGGCGGAGCAGTTCTTCTTTCGGTATCTTTTTGGTTGTCTGCGAAATATTTTGCTGTTTTGGCGCTGCTGGCTAAAATTGTCACACATAGTATTGCGCCTACGGCGCTACGAAAAAAGTTGGGGTTATTTCTGCAGGTTATAACTCCATAAATCAATATCCCCACAGAAGCTGAGTAAAAGATATAAAATCCGTAACTCTGCTTAATTATCTCCCCTGTAGCGCCTCCTTTTATAAAATAAATATTAGGGCCAAAGATAAATCCCAGCGAGAGGATCAAAAGAGAGGAAAAAAGATAGCCTTCTTTAGTATTTCGAAAAAAAGCATTTAATGCCGCAAAAGGTATTAACAGTAATAATATGTGATAATCTCTTAAGCCTAGCGCAAAATCAAAAGCGGAAATTCTGCTTACACCAATAAAAACTTCGAGTGCATTTTTGATCTCACCTGAGAAGGTCAACCAAGGAAGAAAAAATCCAATGATGACGGCAATCGATAGTACCCGCGGTAAATGATCTACAGTCGAGCCTGATTGTTTGGCGGGATTTTCTTCAGCGGTGCTTTTGGTTTCTTCGCTCATTCTGTTTCAGGCTTGGGTTCAGGTTTTGAAAACTCTCCGCCAAGGGCGAGATATATATCGATACGATTTTGCAGTCTTAAATTTTGAATTTCGATTAAGGATCTTTTTGCGTCAAAAACTCTTCTCTGAGCTTCTAGTACTGTTATTAGATCAGTTAACCCTGCGAGGTAATCCTCTTGGGCCAGTGATTCGGCTCCAGTGGCCTCGGTGACTGCTCCTCTTAGGGCAATTTCCTGTTGGTTCAGAAAGGTTTCAGCTGCCAGTGTTGTTTCCACTTCAGAAAATGCCTGTAGGGTAGTTTGTACGTATTGATATTTCGCCTGCTCGCGCAGAGCTTCAGCACGTTTAATCTGGGATTTGATTTTGCCTGCGTCAAAAATAGGCATGGTCAGGTTGGAGGCGAGATTCCAGATATTGTTATTAATATCCAGTACATCCTTGAGTTCGTCGCTGGAGGTGCCGTAATTCGCCGTTAGACTAATCTTTGGAAGGCGATCTTTTTTGGCGGAGCCGACTCGATAATGTGAAGCTAAGTAACCTCGTTGAGCGGCCAGAACATCTGGACGCCGTTCGATGAGTTGTGCAGGTAAGCCAGCTGGTACGTTGTTGGTGAGTGATGGCAGTTTTGCCGTAGCAGCCACCTCGCTCTTGGGGTAACGACCGAGTAAAATCTCGAGTGATCTGCCTGCTGCGTCTTGTTGGCGAAGCCGTAGCTGGAGGGTGTTTTCAGCATTTTGTACGCTGGTCTGCATAAGGCGTACATCCAATGCCTTGGTAAGGCCTCGTTTAAGGCCTTCCTCAAGTACAGCTAGATTGTTGGTGTAACTTTTCAGCGTTTGCTGTGCTAATTGCGTTTGTAATTCAGTTTCGGCCAAATTAAACCACCCTTTGGCTGTGTTGGCAGCTAAACTCAAACGTGCGCCTTGTAAATTAATAGCAGCCTGTTCGGCATCTAAGCGGGCTGCCCTTTTTGTATCTGAGAGGCGCCCCCATACGTCCAGCTCCCAGGCTAAATCGAGAGAGGGAGTATGACGGTAGGTTCGTAGTGAAGTTACTTTGAAGCCGCTGGTAGAATTACGCTTGGTACGCGAAGAAGCTGCTCGGGCACTGATAGCGGGAAGGAGATCTGCTCCGGCAATTTTTAGACTTGCTTGGGCTGCTTCGAGCTTGGCAGCGGTAACACGCAGGTCTGGATTATTGGAAAGCGCCTCACGTACTAAGGCATCCAGTGTGCGATCATTAAAATCGGCCAACCAACCAGCGCCAGCAGGCGCATTGGTGTTTCCTCCGCCAAATTGATTTGGCCAATCAAGGCCAGCAAAACTATCGGGTAGTTTTTTGGAGCCGACTGAACAGCCGCTCATCCAAAAAACTATCGTCATTAAAAAGGGGTAAACAAATATTTTCACCAGATAGATCTCTCACACCCGCTTGGAAACTAATAACTGAAATGTGGCAAAATGTTGAGCTAAAAGAAGTTTTTGGCGTGATTAGCCTAATGGTCCATTTCTTTAAGCTGATTTAGTATTTTCCCCCAGCCATCGCGCCAATCAAATGAGGGCTCGTTGAACCAGCCGATCTGTTGCGCGTGATCTGCTTGCCAAGTGGTAATATCTTCGCCCCAGCTTGCAGATTGGCTGGATACAAGTCCATCATTAGGGCCTTCGTGTTCTAAAACTATGTCATGTAATGCGCGAAGAGGTGTTAGCATTTCCTCTCTCTTGGGTTCCCCAACCACTGAAAAGTATTTTACTGAATCTACATCGGGTGTCTTTTGATTGAATTCTGCACATTCAGTGGTTCGTAAATCCTTAAAAGCCTGAGTGTCCATAGTACTCCATTCGAGTATTTTGAATACGCCCACTTGTTGGGTTTTTGATATTGCCCAATCAGCAATTGGCGAACCCCGATGTGGTGTTGCGATAGTGGTGAGGGTGCGGACTTTTTCTGCCATACCCAAATGGGTAATCATGTGTCTGGAATCCAAGCCCCCTTGACTGTGTGCAATAATATGTACGGGGCCATTGGTGGCTTCGTTGATTTGATTTTTTAGGTTTTCTGCTCGGGTTTCATTAGCGCCGATTCCTTCGACTTGGGGGGTAATGACCTTGCACCCATTTTCTTGCATCCATTCGGGAATTCCTTTGAAATAGTCGGCTAACTTTAGGCCTTGAATTAAAGCTTGAGCTAATCCCAGCATACCGTGGGCAAGAACAACAGGAGTTTTCATAAATAATCTTTAGTGTTTTTCGTAAAAAAACCCGAATTCCTACATCCTAGGAGTCGTCTAAAAGACTCTTTTAAAGAGGTTAATACTATCATATAATTTTTTCAATGAATGCGATGAAATTCAATTGCTCCGGAATAGGACGGCGGGATTTTTTGCAGGTGGGCCTCGGCGGTTTGGCTGGGCTAGGCTTTGGTGATCTATTGCGAGCGCAGGCTCAGGGTGGTTCGGAGAAAAAAAAGCTCAATTGCATCCTTGTGTGGCTTGATGGCGGGCCTTCGCATTATGAGAGTTTTGACCCAAAGCCGGATGCGCCCAAGGAGATTAGGGGTGAGTTTGGCAGTATGAAAACCAGTGTTTCTGGAGTTCATTTTTGTGATAAGGTTCCCAATTTGGCTAAGGTAATGGATAAAATGACCATCGTTAGATCCATCAGCCATAAGGATCCTAATCATGGAGGCGGTAATCATTATTTGATGACCGGTCGGCCTACGCCGGTGCCGGTTAATTGCGGCGCTTTTGTTACTTTCCATCCCTCCTTCGGCTCGATGGTCAGTTATGAACGGGGTGTGCAAAAAGGACTTCCTCCTTACATGTCTTTGGGAAGGATGAGCCGGTCAGGTGGGCCAAATTTTCTCGGAGCACAACACGCGCCTTTTGTCATTAGTGCTGATCCCAGTAGTTCCAGTTTTAGGGTTCGTGATGTGGTATTGCCTAAAGGTGTTAGTGAAGGGCGAGCTGATAATCGACGAGGCTTAAGAGCCGAGCTTGATAACTTAATGCGTATTACTGACAAAGCAGCGAAAGATCCTGCAGTCGATTTCGATCAGTTCAACGCACAAGGGATTGATCTTGTTACTTCCAAGGAAGCTCAGGCGGCATTTGATATAGCCAAAGAAGAAGAAAAAGTGCGTGAATCGTATGGTAAAAACAGTTTGGGCCAAAGGATGCTGTTGGCCCGCCGCTTGGTGGAGGTTGGGGTATCATTTGTGACGGTTTACTATGGCGGATGGGATCATCATCGCGACATATTTAAAACAATTAAAGGGGAATTTAATTCTAAGTGGGATGTCGGTTTATCGGCATTGATTAAAGATCTAGATCAACGCGGTATGCTGGACAACACGATGGTCATTTGTCTCGGTGAATTTGGGCGAACACCAAAAGTTAATACCCGAGGAGGACGTGATCATTGGCCTGGGGCAATGAGTGTTCTTTTTGCCGGAGGAGGAGTGCCTCGCGGGCAGGTGGTTGGGGCAACCGATGCCAAAGGATATTACGGAGCTGAAAATGTTTACACTCCGGAGGATTTTGCCGCCAGCTTGTACCTTAAGATGGGTATTGACCCAGAGCAGGTATTGCACACCGAAAGTGGTCGCCCGGTCCAATTGGTTGATGGCGGTCAACGAATCAAGGAACTCTTTACTTAAAATGCGAGCGCTTTTTGCGACGCTATTTATTTTTGTTTCGTTCATCCATGCCGCTTCTCCGCAGGTCGATTGGCTATTCCCGATCGGGGCTCAACGCGGCAGTGAAGCTTTGGCTCAAATCGGTGGCAAGTATAACTGGCCGCTTAAGGTGTGGAGTGAGTCTGATGGCATTAAATTTGTCCCTGATAAGGAAAAAAAAGGCTTCTACCGAGTCAATGTGGAAAAGAGCGTAATACCCGGGCCTTATCTCGTTCGTTTTCATGATAATAATGGCTCGGCTCAACCACGTGTTTTTTTTGTAAGCAAAGCTGTAGACGTTCCAGAAAAGGAGCCCAATAACGAAATGTTTAAGCCGCAAGTGGTAACAAATTTACCTGCGGTGATCCACGGGAAATTCGGCAAGGGTGGGGATGTCGATTCCTACCAGTTCAGTCTAAAAAAAGGCCAAACCTTAATAGCTCATATGGATGCTTACACTGCCGGTGTATCCATGGATGCGTTGATGCTATTGCGTGACAAACGAGGAGTTAAATTGGCTTTTAATCATGATGCACACTCATTGGACCCTCGTTTGATTTGGAGGTGTTCACGGGATGGTGATTATGTGCTACAGATGGCCTGTTTCAAGTTTCCGGCTAATAGTAGTTCGAGTTTTGATGGCGGGGCTGATCGTATTTATCGTGTGACCCTCACAAATGGACCTTGGGTAAGGCATGCGTGGCCCAATTCTGTTACAAAAGGGGTTTCTACAAAAATTAAATTGGTTGGTCAAAATATGGGGAATCATGAGGTGGCGGTGGATGCCCCTAAGGGAGAGAAAGTGGTGTTGCCGGTTGAGGCCGCTAACGGCCCTCTTCGCCTTTCAGTTTTAGATCATGCTCAGAATATTGAAAAGGAGCCCAACGATAATAATGAAACGGCGAACTTAATAAAGTTCCCTATGACTGTTTCAGCCCGGATTGACAAGTCTGGTGATGTGGATCGCTATGCCTTCGAAGCAAAAAAAGGCGAGAAGTACCGATTTGACATTGATTCGTTCAAAGATGGGTTTCTTCTGGATGCTCAATTGTCATTGGAGGATGACAGTGGAAAAGAGCTCTCAACCAATGACGACTCCAATAAGAAACGTGATCCACTGCTTAACTGGACTGCTCCAGGTGATGGTCGTTATATTATTCGAGTAAGGAGTCTGTTAAACAAGGGAGGGATGGAGTATTTTTATCGACTGCATCTTACGCGTCCCAAGCCCTCTTTTAATGCGACTGTACCGACTCCACAGTTTGACTTAAATGTCGGAACAACCAATGAGGTTAAGGTGGCAGTCAACTATCTGGATGGATATAAAGGAAAGCTCACCATTGCTGCGGAGAATCTTCCCAAAGGGGTTGTCGCCCAACCGATCTCGCAAGAGAAAAAGGGAGCTGCGGTGTTGAAGATTGTGGCCAGCAAGGACGCCCCACCTTTTAGTGGGCCTTTGTCGCTATCGATTGGGCCTGATGGAGAAGAATCCAACCGTAAAAAAATCACGTGTGCTTTAACCAGTTCGGGCGTAAACAACGGAGTTCCACAAGGTTTCCCGGACTATATTATTCCAGAGACTTCACATTTATGGATTACGGTTCTTCCGCCGAAAAAGGTCGAAAAAAAGGTCGAAAAAAAGGTCGAAAAACCGGTGGAAAACTAAGTCTTTTCGCGCTGGCGCATTGCCGAATGGTGACGTATTTTTTGAGTTATGGAAATCATCGTTAAACGGGGCGAGGAGCAATTTGGTCCATTCTCACCGGAACAACTCAAGGAGCAGTTGGAAAATGGCACCATCATGTCTGATGACTGGGCTTGGCACGATGGTCTTTCCGATTGGGTTCCGGCTCATTCACTGGTTGAGAATGTCCCTGCGTCAACCTCAGTTGCTGAGCCCGTTTCCGAGCAGCCGGCTAAGGCGAGTTCATCACCCGCTCCTGCCAAGTCTGGTGCAGGCAAAACGATAGCAATAGCCGCCGCTGCCGTTCTGCTTGTCGGTGGCGGTTTGGCGGCCGCATTTGTTATGGGTGTTTTCGGTGGGAACGAGGAAGTGATTGATTTGGCAGTAGTGCCAGAAGGTCAGTCAAAACCAATTGATGCAAATCAGGGAGAAGGCGCCGGCTCTGGCGATGACCAAGGGAGCGGCTCAGGAGGGTCAGACAACACTCTTCCCCCAGTGACTCCCCCAGTGACTCCCCCAGTTGTGAGAGGTTCCTCAACATCTTTCAATGCGGTGACTCAAAAACTTGATGCGGGGGGTAGTTTTTATTTTTACCTGAGTATTGCGCAGGCCCAGCAGTGGGTGCAAACCGTCTTCACTGAGGGCGGTAATTTAGTGAAGCAAATGGGTGCTGAATCTCCCTCCAGCGAGGGCGATCCCGCAGAGGTGTTGATTGGTGGTATGGGTGCGATGATTGCACAATTTGCCGGTACTGGTATCGAAGTGGGGCAGGCAGCCTACACAGGATTAGGTCTCGACAGCATTGATGGTATTGGGGCAAGCACCATGGACTTGAGCGGAGGGCTGAAGCGGAACGTAGCAGCGGTGCATCACGATCCTGCTAAAATGAATGGGCTTATTTGGAAAGCTTTTGGAACAGCTC
Organism: uncultured Verrucomicrobiota bacterium; assembly: GCA_902551155.1. Taxonomy (GTDB): domain Bacteria; phylum Verrucomicrobiota; class Verrucomicrobiia; order Limisphaerales; family UBA1100; genus UBA1100. Next base: position 20,479 of record CACDBG010000020.1, read on the forward strand.
CACACGAGTTGGGGGCCCTTAAACTGATGCCGGCTGAAACAGTATATGCCATGCATGGTGACCTCAATTTGACCGCCATACTCCAATGGGTGCAGGCGATGGTAGCTGATCACGGAACACCAGAAATGCTCGGGGAGCTCAATACATACTTGAAGAGCCCTCCGGTTCTTGCGGTTAATGGTGGATATAGTGGGGAAATGGGGGTTTATGTAACCTTTGATCCTGTCAAAATGATTAAAGTGCCCATGGGAAATTCACTAATGGGAGGAGTTAGTGGTGGGTTTGACGGCACTACTGAATCGGCTGCTGCAGAAGTCGGAGGATTACCACAAGATCTCTCAGGTTCGCAACCAATTCGCATTCCTGAGTCTGGCCCAGGTAGAGTGGAAATCCCGGCTTTACCGTCAGGTGCCGGGGAAATGCAGATGATTGAGATTCCCGAACCGGGTGTTATTATAACGATGAAGGTAAAGGATAACTCGATCCAGAAGATGCTTGAGGGATTGATATCAACTCAAATTCCTTTACAGCCCGTGGACTTGGGTGGAGTGACAATGAGTCAATTGCCCCAACCCATGACTTTGCCAGATTTACCCGTTGCCATACAACCGGCTATGTTTCAGGTGGGAGACTATCTGGTAATTGCCTCAACCCCGGCTCTGGCAAACAAAGTAATCACGGTGCATAACGAGCAAAGTCAGGGGCTCAAGGGAACTGCCGGATTTCAGAAGATGTCAAAAGGAATGCCTTTGAAGGGTAATCATATCATGTATGTGAGTGGTCGTGTAAAAGCTCTTTCTGAAAATATATTCAAGCAATCTCTTTTATCCGAAATGGGAGATGGTTTGCCCAAGCCTGTAGAGGAAACGATCACTAAATTCATGACCATGGGCTCTTCAGCAGGCTTGTCGGTAGTCCAGGTACATAATGATGGTATGGTTATGCATACACATACTGAAGGCATGGGTTATGATACCATGGCCTTAGCTGGCACAGCTGCTATACCAGTTGCCTTGGCTGGAGCGACTTGGCTGGCAGGTTCTTTTGCTGAAGGTTTGTTGGGAGGTGGTTCTTCCGGTCCATTTGATGGTGGCCTTGATATGGAAGAAATGGAAGGAGAAGGATCGTTGACTTTTCCATCAGAGGGTGAGAGCGATCCTACGGGTGAAGCAGAAGGAGGACCTGTTGAAGGGGCAGTTCCTTCGCCATCTATTCCAATTGCCCCCAAGAGATTTGAGAAAAAGCAATAGCTTAGGCCGGGCTATGTGCTTTAATTCTCATTTATTAATTTTGGTTTTTTGGCCGTTATTAGTTTTCTCGGCTGATCGTCCTAACATTGTTCTGGTAATGTGTGATGACTTGGGTTGGGGGGATGTCGGCTTCAATGGCTCTAAAAATATTCGCACGCCACATCTTGATGAGATGGCTACGAACAGTCTGCGTTTTGAGCGTTTCTACGCTGCTGCCCCTGTCTGCAGCCCTACTCGAGGCAGCTGCATCACTGGTCGGCACCCCTTTCGCTACGGAATTTACTTTGCCAATACCGGACATATGAAGCTTGAGGAACTTACCTTGGCAGAGTTACTGAAAAAACACGGGTATAGGACTGGTCACTTCGGCAAGTGGCACCTGGGCACGCTCACCAAGACCCAAAAGGATGCCAACCGGGGCGGGTCGGATGGGGTGGCTCATTTCTCTCCACCTCAAGCCAATGGGTTTGAGGTGTGTTTCTCTACTGAATCCAAGGTGCCCACTTGGGATCCCATGCTTCGGCCTAAAGGTAACAACAGTAGAAGATGGTGGGATCCGGCAGAGGAAAATGTACCGTATGGTACCAGCTACTGGGATGAAAAAGGCGGTCGTGTAACAGAGAACCTTTGGGGTGATAATTCCCGCGTGATTATGGACCGGGTTATTCCATTTATGCGTGCTGCAGCGCTAAAAGATCAGCCTTTTTTCACCATTGTCTGGTTTCATACACCGCATTTACCCGTGGTGGCAGGGCCTCAGTACACACGCATGTATGCGAGTCATGAAAAATATGCTCAGCACTATTATGGCTGCATAACCGCAATGGATGAACAAATGGGGCGTTTGCGCACCGAGTTGCGTGCCATGGGCGTGGCCCAGAATACTTTGGTTGCTTTCTGCAGTGATAATGGGCCTGAAGGGCAGGCTAATAATGCCCCGGGAATGGCAGGGTATTTAAGTGGGCGCAAAAGGTCGCTATTGGAAGGAGGCATCCGAGTTCCCGGGCTCATCGAATGGCCCGGTAAGGTGCGCCCCGGTAATACGATTATCCCGGCAGTTACCAGCGATTACCTCCCCACGATTCTGGATATCATCGGTGTAAAGCCGGCCGATAACCGGCCTCTTGATGGGGTGAGCTTACTTCCCTTATTTCAGGGCAAAATGAAGGAACGAGGTAGACCAATTGGTTTTCAATCAGCCGGGCAGGTTGCCTGGGTTGGTGATCGTTATAAGATTTACGGTAAAGGGTCCAAAAAGGATCAACCTGACAAGGTGCCTTCCTTAAAATTATTTGATTTATTAAATGATCCTTCTGAGAAGCACGATCTTGCGAAAAAACACCCTGAGATGCTGAAAACAATGGCTGCTGAATTGGAAAAGTGGCGTGCTTCCTGTCGACAAAGTGATTCTGGGGCAGATTATTCTACCAATTAGCTTTCTCTCCTTCTTGACCTAGAGGGCGAAGCCATCGCACAAAAGGGCGTGCTAAGATTACTATTTATACTGTTGCTGCCGCTTTCACTCAACCTTGAGGCGCGTCAGCCTAATATTGTTTTCTATTTTATCGACGACTTGGGGTGGACTGACGTGTCCTTTATGGGGTCCAAGTATTACGAGACCCCACATGTGGATCAATTGGCTCGCGAGGGAATGAAGTTTATGGATGCTTACGCCTGTGCTCCCAACTGTGCTCCGAGTAGGGCTTGTTTGATGAGTGGATTGTATGGTCCGCGTCATGGTGTTTATACGGTGGCTAATTCCGATCGTGGGCAGGCCAAGTTTCGTAAATTGATTCCCATCAAAAACACCACTGAACTGGACGGGCGATTTGTGACAATTGCTGAGACGCTAAAGGCGGCAGGTTATGTAACTGCCACCATGGGTAAATGGCACTTGGGTGCCGATCCCACCACCCAAGGTTTTGATGTGAATATTGCCGGTAAACATTGGGGTAGTCCCAGTGGCGGCGGATATCATAGCCCTTATAATTATCCTAATTTGGTGACCGAGGAAAAGGGTGAGTATTTAACTGATAGGTTAGGAGAGGAGGCTTGTAAGTTTATTGAGCAGAATAAGGATAATCCCTTTTTTCTCTACCTCACCCATTACGCGGTGCATACACCGATTCAATCCAAACCGGAATTGAAGGCAAAGTATCAGAAGAAAACTCCAGTGGGTGGGCATAAGAATGCGGCTTATGCGGGAATGATTGAGAGTATGGATGACAGTATTGGAGCAGTGCAGGCGACCCTCAAAAAACTGAAGCTGGATGATAACACCATTGTGGTTTTTTTCTCCGATAACGGCGGTCACGGGGGGGTAACTTCAAATGCTCCACTACGCGGTTCAAAAGGGATGCTTTATGAGGGCGGGATCCGCGAACCAATGGTAGTGAAATGGCCCGGTGTCACTAAAGCAGGAAGTACTTGTCGTGAGCCGGTAATCGGTGTGGATTTTTACCCTACATTGATGGAGGCAGCAGGAATCAAACGGCCAAAAAGTCTGAAACTCGATGGCCTAAGTTTTGTGCCCTGCCTGAAGGATGCTTCGGTTTCACTGGGTCGCGAGGCATTATACTGGCATTTTCCTGCTTACTTGCAGGGGTATACTGCCAGACACGGCGCTTTTCGTACCACGCCCTCAGCAGCCATACGCATGGGCGATTGGAAGTTGATCGAGTATTTCGAGGATGGCACGCTAGAGTTGTACAATTTGAAAAATGATTTGGGAGAGGAAGCCAACCTCGCAGAGTTAGAGTCGGGGAAGGTGAAGGAACTGCACGCCGCCATGTTGAAATGGCGCAAGGAAACCAAGGCACCCGTGCCCACGGAGAAAAATCCTCTGTATGATCCAAAAGCTAAGTTCAGTCCGAAGCAGGGCGTTAAAAAGAAGAAATGAGTTTGCCTGTGAGAGCTACTTAAGTAAGCATCGGCTCACGCATGAAACTAATCCCGCTTCAATTACTGTGCCGGTCTATGCTGGCGGTTTTTCTAACGGTTCCTCTTCTCTCAAAGGCAGCTGATAAACCCAATGTTCTTTTCATTTTTGCTGATGACCAGTGTTATGAAACGATCGGTGCACTAGGGTACACTGATATTGATACACCTAATCTGGACCGACTCGTCAAACAAGGCGCCACTTTTACTCGGGCTTACAACATGGGCTCCTGGAGCGGCGCGGTATGCGTAGCCAGTCGGCACATGCTAATCACCGGCCGGTATATCTGGCGCGCACAACAGGCCTCTAATCTTCTGGGTGGGCCGCGCAGGGGAAAAAACCAGCCCTTGCCCAATCAGCAGGCAAAGCAAAGAGAGTTTGATGGGCTATGGCCGCAGGTGATGAAACGGCAGGGGTATCAAACGTTCTTTACGGGTAAATGGCATATTCGCGCTAAGGCTGATGAAGCGTTCGAAGTAGCGCGCAATATTCGGCCCGGTATGCCTAATCAAACCCCGGCGGGCTACAATCGACCCTTGCCCGGCAAGCCCGATCCATGGAGTCCTTATGACAAAAAGTTTGAGGGGTTCTGGAAGGGGGGCAAGCACTGGAGTGAGATTGTAGCTGAAGATACTATTGATTTCTTGGGCATGGCTAAAAAGGATAAACGCCCTTTTTTTATGTATGTTGCTTTCAATGCACCGCATGATCCAAGGCAGGCGCCCAAAGAGTACATCGATAAATATCCATTGAGCCGTATCAAGGTTCCTAAAAGTTATCTGGGCGAATATCCCTATAAGGAGGGCATGAAAGCCGGTAAAAGTTTACGCGATGAGAAGCTCGGACCTTTTCCTCGGACCGAACATGCGGTGAAAGTTCACCGGCAGGAATACTACGCCATTATCGAGCACCTTGACACGCAGGTGGGTCGCATTTTGGATTCACTGGAAAAGAGCGGTCAGGCAGATAACACGTATATCATCTTCAGTGCAGACCATGGTCTAGGAGTAGGGCATCATGGGTTATTTGGTAAACAAAATCTTTATGAACACAGTACCCGAGTTCCCTTTATTGCGGCTGGACCGGGGATTACCCCGGGGAGCAAGATTGATGCGCCGATATATCTGCAGGATGTTCACGCCACTACCTTAGAACTGGCTGGGGTCAAGCAAACCGGCCAAGTCGAATTTCACAGTGTAATGCCGCTGCTTCGCGGCAAATCAAAGAAACATGCTTACGATGCGGTTTATGGTGCCTATTTGGATGCTCAACGGAGTGTGACCATGGATAATTATAAACTTATTCTTTATCCACAAATTCAGAAGATTCGACTTTTTAATATCATCGATGATCCTTTGGAAATAAAGGATTTGGCCCATGATCCTAAGCAGGAAAAGCGAATTGCTTCCCTGTATGCGCGCTTACTTAAGCTGCAAAAGCAAATGGATGATAAGTTGGATCTGAAAGCGGCATATCCTAAGCTATAGCGATTATTCAATTCCTCTTGACCGGGTAGTTTCTCCTTGGGATTCTCAAGGCATGAAGCGGTTCTTATTTATAGCAACTTTATTAATGTCCTTAAGTCTTTCAGCTGAAGATTCTCTCTATAATATTTCTCTCAAAGATATTGACAACAAGGCGGCCAGCTTGAAGGACCATAAGGGGAAGGTTATGTTGGTCGTTAATGTGGCCTCACAGTGTGGTTTAACTAGACAATATAAGGGGCTGCAAGCTGTCTATAAAAAGTACAGTGAGAAGGGCTTTACAGTATGTGGTTTTCCGTGCAACCAGTTTGGCCGACAGGAGCCGGGGACATTGGAAGAGATTAAGGAATTCTGCAGTTCAAAATATAATGTCAGCTTTCCGATGTACGCTAAGATAGAGGTCAATGGAGATGGAGCACATCCACTTTACAAATCGCTCAAAAAACAAATTGGACCGGATCGGATCAGTTGGAATTTCGAGAAATTTCTTATTGGCAAGGACGGTAAGGTTTTGAAGCGTTTCTCGCCCAGAACCAATCCTGATTCACCTGAGGTGATTAAGGCAATCGAGTCTGCACTTAAATAGAGGGTTTAAAGCCAGTTTAGTAGGCTAATAGCCGGTAGAAAAAACGAAAAAGGTTTTCGCCGCTGCCCAAGATACATGCAATGGATCGGTATATTGGCAGCCCTGTATGGCCTTTTCATGTTATGGGGGAAGCCCTCGGAGTGCAAAGGCGAGGATAATCTCGGGTTTTCTTTTTTTCGTTATATTGCGGGGGCTTTGTTTGGTACCTCTGCA
>CACDBG010000021.1 GCA_902551155.1 uncultured Verrucomicrobiota bacterium
TCACATTGGCAGTGTGGGGGTCAGGAGTTCGAATCTCCTCGGCTCCATCAAAATTTAGCCCAGTAAATCAATGATTTGCTGGGTTTTTCTTGCACCTTGCCTCTATTGGATAATGATGTGTCTATGCGATCGTTTTTAGCATTAATTTTGGTTTTTTCGTATGTGCAACTGATTCACGCAAACGACAAGGAGCGGAATGATGCATTGGCGGAAATGCTCACAGGTAGTAAATTTGTTGGGGTATTTACTATTGATGGTCAGGAGGGGATTCCGGCCAAGGAAGAATATACAATCAAGAGTGTCAAAAAATTGACCAAGAGTGATACTTGGATTTTTCAAGCACGCATTAAGTACGGAAAGCAGGATGTAACTTTACCAGTTCCAGTTCCCATTAAATGGGCGGGGAAGACGCCAGTCATAGAGATGGACAATCTCAAAATACCACTGCTGGGAACTTTTAGCGCTCATATTGTCATTGATGATGGGAAATATGCTGGTACATGGAAGCACGGTGAGGCAGGTGGCCATATGTTTGGGGCCATTACAAAAATTAAAGAATCGAAATAGTATCATTAAATTTAGATGAATAAGAATATTCTATTATCATGTTTCATGGTTCTTGGGCTGTTGATATCCTTGAAGTCTGAGAATAATTTAAAAACTGAAGATCAATTTCTTTCGAGAGTGAGGCAATTAACCTTTGAAGGACGCAGGAGTGGTGAAGGTTATTTTTCCGCTGATGGTAAAAACATCATTTTTCAAAGCGAACGTGAACCCGGAAATCCTTTTTACCAAATCTATACCATGAGTTTAGAGACAGGCGATGTTGTTCGCGTATCACCTGGTTCAGGTAAAACAACATGTGCCTTTTTTCACCCGGACAGCAAGCAAGTGCTATTTGCCAGCTCCCATGTCGATCCTGATGCTGTTAAAAAACAAAAGGCAGAACTGGATTTCAGGGCTTCTGGAAAAACCAGACGTTATTCTTGGGATTACGATGAGCGTATCGATATTTTTTCAGCCACACCAAAAGGCGAGAACCTAAAGCGCTTAACCTCAGCCTTGGGGTATGATGCAGAGGGAGCTTATTCTCCGGATGGAAGTAAAATTGTTTTCTGTTCCATAAGAGATGCTTACGTTCGAAGTTATTTTACCGATAAAGAAAACGTGAAGCTGAAGTATGACCTGTCTTATTTCGGGGAGATATACATCATGAATTCAGATGGGTCAGAACAGAAGCGGTTGACTTATCTGCCTGGCTACGATGGTGGGCCCTTTTTCTCGCCTGACGGCAAGCGAATTATTTGGCGTCATTTTTCTGAGAAAGGCGACACGGCAGATATTTATACCATGAAAATTGACGGGACAGATATTAAGCGGCTTACCGATTTTAATGCTATGTCTTGGGCGCCTTATTACCATCCCAGTGGGGAGTATGTTGCTTTCGCTTCCAATAAACTGGGATTTGAGAATTTTGAAGTATATCTGGTCGATACAGCGGGGACACGTGAACCCGTAAGGGTGACTTCTACAGATGGTTTTGATGGGTTGCCGGTGTTTTCTCCAGACGGTAATCAATTAATGTGGACTTCCACTCGAACCGAGAATGAAAAGTCACAACTTTTCATTGGAAAGTGGAATCATAAAGTTGCCTTGTCTGCCTTGGGTCGATCCAAAAAAATACAAGTCACCCCGCTGGATTTGCCGGAGGAGCAGTTGCAGGTTGCGAAAAAGGCAAGGCTTCAGCCTGCCATTACCGAGTCGGATATGAAGGCTCAGGTTGAATATCTGGCCTCTGATGAATTGGAGGGACGGATGACGGCTTCACCCGGTATTAAAAAGGCTGCCGACTACATTATTGATCAGGTAAAAGCATTAGGGTTTACCCCGGCAGGTAAAAGTAGGTCTTACCTTAACCCTATGTCGTTCAAGTTTGGAGTGGATGTGATTGAAGAAAAGAATCAGTTGGTGGTTGTTGATAAAGAAGGAAAAGAGACTCGCTTTGAGGTGGGTAAAGATTTCAGCCCTCTATCTTTCACGGTAAATAAAAAGATTGAAAGTGAAGTGGTTTTTGGTGGTTACGGCCTTGCGGTCGCTGGGAAGCCGGGAATTGGATACGATTCTTATGCGGGGCTAGATTGCACTAATAAGGTTGTTTTGGTTTTACGTTATGTTCCTGAGGAGGTGGAACAGGAAAGACGTCAAAAATTAATGCGAAGTGCAGCTCTTCAGTACAAAGCAACGGTTGCTGGGCGACAGGGAGCTAAGGGCATTATCATTGTCGGTGGGCCGAACTCTCAGAATTCCAATAAACTCATTCCGGTCAATCTGGATAGAAGCGCTGCTAGTAGTAGTGTGGTTGCCTTGTCGGGTAACCATAAGCTGGCAAATGCCATTTTTGCTGCTGCGGGTAAGGAGGGGATTAAGAAAGTTCAAGATGGCTTGGATAAGGAAAACCCTCATGTGCCCTATGGGTTCGCTTTGCCGGGTGTGAAAATAAAAATATCGGCTGCGGTAAAAAAGGTGGAGCGCAATGATAATAATGTAATAGCTGTACTTCCACCTGGGGTTGATACAGATAACCCTGAATATGTAATGATCGGGGCTCACTATGATCATTTGGGTTATAATGATGGTTCACTACAGCCTAAAGGGGGCAATCCTGGTAGTATACATAATGGAGCTGATGATAATACCTCGGGAACCGTGACGCTACTGGAATTAGCTGCCTACTTGGCTCAGGAGCGGAGAAAGAATCCCGATAAATTCAAACGCGGCATTATCTTTTGCTGGTGGACAGGGGAAGAGCTGGGCTTATTAGGTTCGGCGCAATATGCCAAGAACCCGCCTATTCCATTTAAGCAGGTTACTTCTTATATTAATTTGGACATGGTTGGACGAATGAAAAATAATGAGTTGATCATGCAGGGAATGGGTAGTTCGAGTGTCTGGAGGAAGATGGTTGAAAAACGCAATGTAGCCGCTGGGTTTAGCCTGAAACTGCAGGACGACCCTTACCAGCCAACCGATATTACTTCAATCTATCCTAAGGGAGTGCCATCAATCTGCCTCTTTACCGGTCTTCATAAGGATTACCATAAGCCGACCGATGATCCAGATACGCTGAACTACGAAGACATGGAGCGTTTGGCTAAGTTCACCGCACAATTACTCATGGATTTGGCCGGGGATATGAAACGACCAGATTACATCAAGGTGGAACGAGGGAATCGAGGTCAAAGTCGTGCTGGTTTAAAGGCTTATACTGGTGTCATTCCTGATTACGCTTCAGATGAAAAAGGTTTACTAATTAACGATGTACGTCCGGGTGGGCCTGCCGACAAGGCTGGGATTAAATCCCAAGATGTTATCATTCAATTTGGGGCAGTAAAAATTTCCAACATCTACGATTACACTGAAGCCCTAAATGGTATAAAGATTGGTAAACCATTAAAGGTGATTGTCATGAGAAAAGGCAAAAAAGTAAATTTGACCATTACGCCTGAAGCTAGGAAGTAGAGGTTTAAGGATGCTTTTGGGAAGTCTTTTATCTATGAATTTCCCGAATTGTGTTTGAGTGTTTATTCTGAGTAAGGTTATTGAGGGAAAAAACAAATTGCCAGCAGTTGCAAAATATCTAGTCTTTTGTTTATGAAGGCTGATCCTGAAAATAATTTCTTTGGGCAAAATGATCCGACTCGTCGTGATTTTTTGAAAACTGCAAGTGCGGGCATTGCGGCGACGGTGGTTGCTCCCTCAGTATTGGCAAAGAAAGTAGAGGTTCAGCCTGAGACACAGGTTGCGCAACTTTACAAGACGCTCACTGAGAAGCAGCGTGAGTCTATTTGTTTTCCGTGGGAACATCCCTTGCGTAATCGTGTGGAAAATAACTGGCATATTCAGAAAAAACTGGCTGTTGGAGATATGGAGGATGACCAGATTGATTTGGTGAAAGATATCTTCAATGGGCTTCATAGCCCTGAATATAGAAAAGCAGTGTTTGACCAAGTTGAGCATGATTCAAAGCCTGGTGATTTCGGTGACAGTGCCATTGCAATTTTCGGTAAACCTGGAAGTGGTAAATTTGAACTGGTGTTCACCGGAAGACATATGACCAGAAGATGTGACGGGGACTCGCTAGAAGGCACAGCCTTTGGTGGGCCTATTTTTTACGGGCATGCGGCCAAGAGTTTTAATGAGAAGGCAGATCACGAGGGTAATGCCTACTGGTTTCAGGCAAAGCGGCCTAATGAACTTTTTCAGGCACTTGATGGGAAACAGCGTAAAGTTGCGCTACTCGGAAAATCACGAGGGGAGCGAGGTACTAAAACGGTTGAATTAACCGGCAAAAAGAAAGGGCTCCCCGGGTTGCGAACAGCTGATATGAGCAAAGATCAGCAGCAATTAATGCGGGAGGTTATGAAGGATATGCTTGCGCTATTTCGCAAAAAGGATGTCGATGAGTCCATGAAAATGATTGATAAGAATGGCTTCGAGAATCTACACATTGCCTATTATAAGGATGAAAATATTGGCAAAGATGAGGTGTGGGATGTTTGGCAGGTGGAAGGGCCGGCGATGTTGTGGTATTTCCGCGGAAAGCCACATGTGCATACTTGGTTGAATATTAAGGAGAAACCTTAAATTAAATTAGAATTTATGAAGGCCCAACCTATAGTTGGGCCTTGTTTTTTTGTGTTATTAGGCGAAAATCTTTTCGTGTCTAGGAGTTTCATTTTTGTTCTCTGGTGGATGCCTTTATTCTTCAGTTTGAAGGCAGAGCAATATGAGGAAATGATTCTACAAGATAAGCCTTCCCTGTATTTCCGTTTTAATAAAATTGAGGGAACTCGTATTCCATCAAAGGTGGGTAATCTTTTTGCAGATATTGTAGGTAAGGTTGATGTGGTTAGCTCTGGACCGCGTGCGAAATTTTACCCCTATTTTAATTCCGATAATAAAGCCATTCGATTAAGCGGGGGGCAGCAATATCTCCGGCTAAAGGATCCTGGAAGTAAAAGCGTACTGGATTTCAATAACGGTGATTCCATTACATTGGAGGCCTGGGTAAGTCCGACCTCTGTCAGCACCTATTCATATATTATCGGGAAAGGGCGAACCCAAAATTCAGGTATGCCAACCAATAATCAGAATTATTCGCTCCGTCTTACTAGCGTAAAGGCAGGCAGGGTAGGTATTAGTTTTCTCTTTCGTAATAAGGCAAATAAAGAAGACGATGATTGGCATCGATGGACTTCTAGTAGTGGTTTTACTTTGGGTGCGTGGCATCATGTAGCTGTTTCCTATACCTATGGTGATCCTAAAAGTATTCGCGGGTATATAGATGGTCTTTCAGTGAAAGGGATATGGGATAAGGGGGGAGAGACAACTGATGAACCTTGGACTGGTAATGATGAAGTTTGGATTGGATCGTCCATGGGGGGAGGGCAGGCGGTTACCTTGCAGGGAGGTATTGATGAAGTAGCCATTTATCGACATGTAGTTTCCGCTTCACGGATGAAAATGCGCTATAAATTTGATGCCCCTAGATTTATTGACAATCCCAATAAAGCTCCTGCCGATCATGTGAATATAGATATACATGAAGGTGTTTCCGAAACTTGGGATCTCATTGCGTCTGATCCTGTGGAATCATTCCGCGAACCTGCGTTTGCTATTCCTTATCTACCCAATAAATATAACAGCAAAGGAATTATTATTGATCGTCCGGACGTGTTTTTGCTTCGAGCGCAGACACGGGTAGTGCTGCCCAAGGGCCAAATTAAGTTGCTACTCAGATCACGCACATCCTCACGATTAAAAATCAACGGAGAGAAGATTCTTTCAATTAAGAAGGCATCCACGAATACTAGCGCTCATGGCAAGGTTTCAAAAAACCCGGAAAATCTGGGACCGGCAACTCGACTCCTACGGCCTGGGATGCAGGAGGTAGTGGTTGAATATCAATCTGATGGGAAGGAAGTGCATTTATTGCTTGAAGCTTTTGTTGGTGGAGCAGGGAAACGGCGTCCGGAAACAGGAGAATTATGTCTGGCTTTTTCGGCCAAAGGAAAGCCATTTGAAATAATATCACCTAAATCATCAATTATACTAACTGATAATGGTTGGAACGAGTATCTCCATGCCTCACGAGAACGAATTAGGCTTTTTAATTCCAAGAGGCGAGCTTCAGCTGGATTGAAAGAAGTTGAAAAATGGCAGCGTAAGCATGAGAGCCTTAATCAGTGGGCCAAAAACAATATTCATGTGACTGTTCCGAAATCTGTTCCGGGATATTCCGCTTCAAATGAGATTGATCATTTTATTAATGCAAAATTAAATAAGGTTGGTAGGTCGGTGCTGCCACTTGTTAATGATGATTTGTTTCTTAGGCGTATGTCTTTGGATGTTATCGGTGTAGTTCCATCAGTAGAGTCATTTTTGGCTTTCAGAGCGGATAAGAGTCCTAATAAGAGAGCTAAGGCTATTGAGCGTTATTTGGATGATGAATTGGGGTGGGCGGATCATTGGACAAGTTATTGGCAGGATGTATTGGCTGAAAACCCAAATATCGTTAAACCTAAATTGAATAATACGGGTCCTTTCCGGTTTTGGATTCATGAATCTTTTCAAGATAACAAGCCCATGGACCGGTTTGTAAGTGAACTAGTGATGATGGAGGGTAGCCGCTATTATGGGGGGACTTCAGGGTTTGGTGTCGCAACACAAAATGACGTTCCGATGGCTGCAAAAGCCCAGATAATTAGTCAGGCATTTTTGGGTATGCAAATGAAATGTGCACGTTGCCATGACGCACCTTTTCATTCTTTCAATCAAGAGGATCTTTTTAGTATTGCCGCAATGCTACAACGGGGTGCGTTAAAGGTTCCATCGACTAGTAGTGTGCCCTTGATTCCTGGCCATAAGTCTAAGGTTGAGGTTACATTGAAACCTGGTGTGTCAGTTTTCCCGAACTGGCCTTTCATCGATAAGCCACCAGAGCAACTGAAGGTTAGTGATTCAAGAGTGAGACTGGCATCCATCATTACAGAGGTAAATGCGAAACGTTTTTCGAAGGTGATGGTAAACCGGATATGGAAACGATATCTTGGTTGGGGTTTGGTTCATTCCGTTGATGATTGGGAAGAAGCAGTACCATCGCATCCTGAATTGCTAAAATGGCTTTCTCGTGAGTTTGTTTTTAGCGGTTATGACTTCAAGCATGTAGCAAGGCTGATTTTAAATTCACATGTATATCAGCGCCAAACTGGTTCAATTGATCTTCAGGTCGAAAATTCTGGTAGTCATTTTAATTCGGGTCCTGTGCGCAGAAGGATGTCTGCTGAGCAAATCGTAGACTCATTGTTTGCAGTAGCAGGAAAACAAATGGCAGTGGAGCCCCTTACATTGGACATTAATGGCAGAGGGACAGTTTCCACATTTTTAAATCTTGGCATTCCTAGGAAATCATGGGAGTTCACATCACTCTCTAATGAACGTGATCGCCCATCCCTTGCGATTCCCAGAGCTCAAACGATTGTGGATGCTTTACAAGTATTTGGTTGGCGAGATACGCGTCAAGATGCATCAAGCTCAAGAGATGAAGCGCCTAATATTCTTCAGCCTTCCATTATTGCTAATGGGGTTGTTGGGCGAAGAATTACTCAATTATCTGATGACAGTGCATTTACAAAAATGGCGCTTCAGAAGCAAAACCCCAGCGCATTAATTGAAAGACTATACGCACGGATTCTTTCCAGAAACCCAACCGATCATGAGTTGTGGGCTATGAAGGGTCATATCACCCCGGGCTATATGGGTCGAATAATTAAGGATGCCAAGCCGGTGACATTGCAGGAGAAAGTGTTGGATGTTTCTTGGAATAATCATCTTTCGGAGGAAGCGAATCGAATAAAAATAGAAATTGAACGTCTTGTGTTGGAAGGAGATCAGCCAACCAGTAGGTTAAAATCGGACTGGCGGAGAAGGTTTGAGGATATTGTTTATGCATTAATTAATTCACCGGAATTCATTTTCGCACCATGATCGATCGGCGCAATTTTCTATCAAGTGTAGCTGGAGCATCCTTAGTTCCTTTTTCTGTATCTGCCGCTAAACGGCCTGACTTCGATTCAGGCAAAGTTGAACATTGTATACATATTTGGCTGGGCGGTGGAGCGTGCCAAATAGATACATGGGACCCTAAAATCAAAGGTGATCCAAAGCTTAACAAACCGGGTTCGTATTATGATTCAATTGAAACTAGTGTCCCTGGGTTGCGTGTTTGTGAGCACCTTAAACAATGCTCAGGTTTGATGGACCACTTTTCATTGCTACGTACCGTTCACCATAAAACTGTGGATGAGCATGCCGCAGCAACCAATCAAATGCATACGGGTCGACCGGTCAGTGGAACTATTGTTTATCCCTCTATCGGTTCAGTTATTGCTCATGAAAAAGAAACCCTTGATGGGGTTGTGCCCGGTTATGTCTTAATGGGCTACCCCAACTTAACTCGCGGACCGGGTTTCCTTGGGGCTCAGTATGGTTTTGTTTATTTAACCAGTACTGAGCATGGACCAGCGGGGCTCGCTCGTCCAAAATCCATTTCCACAGCAAGACAGTCGATTCGGAATCAGCTTTTGTCAGAAACACGAAAAGCTTTTATTGCTCGTAACCCCAGAGACTCCGTGGTTCGAGATTATGATTCTATCATCGAAAAATCCCAAAAAATGTCTGGGGGCAGCTTTATGAATGCGTTTGATCTGGGATCAGAATCGGCGACCTTAAGAAACGCTTATGGTGGTGAGTTTGGGCAACGCTGTTTATTGGCGCGCCGATTGATTCAACGGGGGGTTCGTTTTCAGGAAGTGTCGTTTAATTTAAATTTTGTCAATGGTACTGGATGGGATACGCACAGAGAAGGCCAGTTGAAGCAACACTTGATCATTCAGCAACTTGATCAGGCATTAGCAACATTATTAAAGGATCTGCAAACGCATAAGTTACTCGAAAAGACATTAATAGTGGTGTCAACGGAATTTGGGCGACCACCTGAATTTGATGCGGGGGGAGGAAGAGGTCATCAATCTTCAGCTTTTACAGTTGCATTGGCTGGAGGTGGTCTCAATCACGGAAAATCCATTGGAGTTACGGATGAAATAGGGAAAAAAATTATCGAAAGGCCGGTCTCGGTACCGGATTTATTTGCCACAATTCATTGGGCAATGGGGATTAATCCATCGAAAAATTTATATGCGGGTGACAGGCCCGTTCCGATTACTGATTTGGGAAATCCTGTGCGCGAGTTATTCATTTAAATTGTTTATGATAATTTTCTTTCGAGCATGGTAATGTAATGAAGGTTAGTTTGCTCATATTTTATCTTACTTTCTCCATATTCCCTCTTTTGGCTACTGATATTGATAAGGTGGGATTTGCTGAAGATATTTTGCCAATGCTTGAGAGATACTGTTATCAGTGTCACGGCGATGGGGAAGAGAAAGGGGGGGTAGCTTTAGATCAATACCAAACAGAAAGAGATGTACAGAAGGGGTATCGTTTGTGGGAGCAGCTTCATAAGTTTATTATCGCCGGTGAAATGCCACCCGAACACATTAAGAAAAGGCCATCAAAAAGCGAACAGGAATTACTGGCGGGATGGACACGGCATGCTCTCGATAAATTTTATAAATCTTCTCCTCCAGACCCCGGTAGAGTAACGGTTCGGCGCCTTAATCGAGCTGAATATAATAATGTGGTTAGGGATTTGATGTATGTAGATTTTGACCCAGCGAATGATTTCCCAGCTGATGATTCTGGCCATGGTTTTGACAATATAGGGGATGTTTTAACTGTTTCACCACTGTTATTGGAAAAATATATTAATGCTGCTGAAAAAATTGCCACTAAAGTTATAGTCAAGCCCGAAAGCGAGACCGGGCAAGGGTTTGATACACTTTCGAATTTCCAAAAGGAGTATTTTAAATACCCAATTGAACGTCACTTACGGCGAAGAGCAGCTGAGGCATTTCTGAAAAC
Organism: uncultured Verrucomicrobiota bacterium; assembly: GCA_902551155.1. Taxonomy (GTDB): domain Bacteria; phylum Verrucomicrobiota; class Verrucomicrobiia; order Limisphaerales; family UBA1100; genus UBA1100. The sequence goes on from CACDBG010000021.1 coordinate 10,042, forward strand.
TTTTCTGCGTCGTGCTTACCGTCGTGAAGTAACGAGTTCAGAAATAAATCGACTTCTGGTTTTGGTTAAAAGAGGGAGCGATAATGGAGGTAGTTTTGAGGATGGATTAAGATTGGCGGTAACGGCTGTTCTTGTTTCGCCTAATTTTCTTTTTAGATGGGAGCTTGATGGGGCGCCTGATAACCCGAAATCAATTAGGCAATTAAACGAGTATGAACTAGCGTCTAGACTGGCCTTTTTTTTATGGCGAAGTATGCCAGATGATCGATTGTTGGATTTTGCCAAAAAAGGACTGCTTCGGAAAAATATAGAATCTGAAATTAAAAGGATGATCCGTGATAGTCGTTCTTACGGCATGGTTAGAGATTTTACCGGGCAATGGCTTGGGTTAAGAAACCTAGATGTTTACAAGCCTGATAAGAAGATATTTCCCTTATTTACAGCCGATTTAAAAGAGGACATGAGGCGTGAGACAGAATTGCTTTATGCTCATGTGCTAAAAAATAATCTTAATATTAAGGAATTAATTAGCGCAGATTATTCATTTATTAACGACCGACTTGCGGCGCATTACCAAATAGACAATATAAATGGGGCTCATTTTAGATTGGTTTCCCTAAATAATGTGCAACGGAGGGGGTTGCTCGGACATGGTAGTATACTGACCGTAACAAGTGACCCAAACAGAACCTCTCCCGTCAAAAGGGGGAAGTTTGTTTTAGACAACATTCTGGGAACGCCTCCGCTGCCGCCTCCCCCTAATGTCCCAGAACTTGAGGTTGAGCAACAAGAGGGTGAAACTCTGCGCGAACAAATGATGAAGCATAGATCCAATGTTGTATGTGCATCATGTCACAAAAAAATGGACCCTATTGGTTTTGCTTTTGAAAATTATGACGGAATAGGCCGGTATAGATTGACGGATAATGGAGAAAAAATTGATACCAGTGGGGTGCTTGATACAGGTGAGTCCTTTAAAGGTATTAATGATCTTCAAAACATAGTTATCAGTAAAAAACTGGATTTATACGTTGAAAATCTCGTTAGGAAAATGATGATTTACGCATTGGGTCGAGGGCTGGAATTTTACGATGAGAGGGTGGTGGGGCATATAGTCAAACGATTGAGTGCCAAGGGTTATCAGCACGATGAGTTGGTAGTATCTATTGTCCAGAGCCTTCCTTTTGATATGAAGAGGGGAGAAGCATCAAATTAGACTGCTTGAATTATTGAATATTTACGGTTATAATGTGTCTTATACATTAGATGAGTAGGCAGTTGCGAATAGGAAGAAGGACGTTTCTCAAGGGGTTGGGTACCGCGATGGCATTGCCCTCGATGGAGGCTATGTTTTCCTCCAAAGCTTTGGCTTCTGGGTCCCTTAAGTTTCCCACTCGCATGGCTTTTATCTATATACCGAATGGTGTGATTCAAAATCAATGGAATGTAAAGGGTGCCGGGGCAGACTATAATTTTTCTCCGACCCTAAAGCCTCTTTCGGGTTTTCGAGAGGACATGATTGTGTTCAGTGGCTTGGCTCATGAGAAGGCGGAGGCAAATGGCGATGGGGCAGGAGATCACGCCCGCGCAAATGCTACATTTCTTACCGGCTGTCAGGCGCGAAAAACATCGGGTGCTAATATTAAATTAGGTGTTTCGGTGGATCAAATTGCAGCGAAAGAATATGGTAAAAACACTAGATTCCCCTCATTAGAGTTGAGTAGTGACGGAGCACGTTTGAGTGGGAAATGTGATTCAGGCTATAGTTGTGCCTATCAGTTTAATTTGGCATGGAAAAATGAAACCACTCCGGTGCCTCCGGAATCTAATCCTAAAGCTGTATTTGACCGTCTATTTGCCGGTGGGTCAAAAAAAGAAATGAATGAGGGGAGGCAGCGCAGGAGCATCCTTAAAAAAAGTATTTTGGATTTTGTATTGGAAGACGCCAAAAAGCTTGAAAGGAAATTGGGTTATACAGATAAACGTAAACTTGATGAATACCTCGATTCTGTGAGAGAGATTGAAAAACGAGTTGAATCAACGTCCTCAAGCCAAGTTCCTTTACCTGATGGATTTTCGGTCCCTTCTGGTAAGCCTCGAGATTTTGGTGATCATGTTCGTTTGATGGGAGATATGATGGCCCTGTCTTTTCAGACGGATAGTACTCGAATTGCGACATATTTAATGGCTCATGATGGGGATAATCGTAGTTATCCTAATTTGGGTGTAAGGCATGGTCACCACAGCATTTCTCATCATCGTGATGATGCAAAGAAAGTAGAGGCATTAGCAAAAATTAATCATTATCATTGTTCTTTATTTGCCCATTTTTTAGAACGTATGAAATCAATACGTGAAGGAGATGGCACCTTACTTGATCACTCAATGGTTGTCTACGGTGGAGCAATTGGTGATGGTAATCGGCATACCCATTATGATTTGCCTGTTGTTCTAGCTGGGAAAGCAAACGGGAAATTAAAAACTGGAACACATATGGTTTATCCGCGCTACACGCCTATGGCCAATCTATTCCTCTCAATGCTGGATATAGTTGATGTTCCTACAGCACGATTGGGTGATAGCACAGGGCTTCTCAAAGGGTTAGCTTAACCCTGTTTTTTTTGCTGTTGCTAATAAGGTTGTGAAGTGGGGTGGGTCATCCTCGCGATCCGCCTCTGAGATATCTATTTTGAAAAACCCAACTTCTTCAATCCAGTTGTGGAGGGTGTTTTTAGAAAAGCCAAGCCAGAGGTCGCCATATACTTCTTTTGCCTGTGAAAATTGGTGTTCCATTAAATCTAGGATAATCAATCGGCCTGAGTCTCGAAGTATGCGGTGTGCCTCTTTTAATGCAGTTTGGGGGTTTTTTGCATGGTGAAGAGATTGGCTAAATAGAGCAACATCAACACTTTTTGTCTCTAAGGGGATTTTTTCTATATCACCATGTAAGAACTCAATATTTTTTATGCCGTTTTTTTTGGCATTTTTCTGGCCGAATTTTACTATTTTCTTCGATATGTCGATACAGAAAATTTTACGAGCTTTTTGGGCGAGAAGTTCTCCAACCAAGCCTTCTCCAGATCCTAGATCAGCGATGTCTAGCGGGGGAACTAGTTCAATCAATAGTTTTCCAAAGGCTTGCCATGAGCGACCTGGTCCATATTTTTGCTCAAACCTGCCCGCTACTTGGTTAAAGTATAATTGATTTTGTTTGTGTCTTTGATTTATTACACGCTTCAAATTTTTTGCATCTTCTTTTTGCTGGAATTGTTTCTTTGTGCTCTCAATTGCGCGGGTAATCCAATTAAGTGAGTCAATGGTCGGATCATTGTTTATTTTATAAAATGAGCGTTTTCCGTCCCGTCTAGATCTCAGTAGGTCCGCTTCTTGCAATAAGCTTAAATGGGTGGAAATTCGGGATTGGCCCAGTTCTGTGATTATTTGTATTTCGTTAACAGATAATTCCTCATGCTGAAGTAACGCCAAAAGCCTAAGACGCGTTGGATCGCTAAGTGCTTTTAAATGTTTTAGAGTTTGACTCATCCGGGTAAAATTTTAATTTGACGAACCTCAATTATTTAATATCTTTTTATCCGGATACGTCAATATGAATATAATACAATATGGCTGGTAAATATATTTTCTCATCTGAGTCAGTTGGAGAAGGTCACCCGGATAAAGTGGCTGACACTATTAGTGATGCAATTCTGGATGCTTGTCTTGCTCAAGATAAGCACAGTCGTGTTGCTTGTGAGACCTTTGTTAAGAGCAATGTAGTCTGCGTTGGGGGGGAAATTACTACTAAGGCTCGTTTTGATTATGAGGTTATAATTCGAAAAGCAATTCGTGGTATCGGATACATTAATGATGACGATGTATTCCATGCCGATCGGGTTTTCATAAATAATTACCTGACAGCTCAGAGTCCGGATATTGCTCAGGGGGTTGATGCCAGAAAGGCCTCAGGAAAAGCGACGGCTGAACAAGGGGCAGGTGATCAAGGCCTCATGTTTGGTTACGCATGTAACGAAACAAAAGAATTAATGCCTGCTCCGATTATGTACTCTCACCGGTTGGGTCGACAGTTAACGAAGTTGCGCAAGGCCGGTAAGGCGGGCTGGTTGAGGCCTGACGCTAAGACGCAGGTTTCTGTTTTGTATGATAACGGAAAGCCGATGAAGGTGACGAGCGTGGTGGTTTCAACCCAACATGCTGCAAATACAACCAATAATACGATACGTGGTTTCATTAATAAGCACGTTATTGAAAAAGTGATCCCCAAAAAAATGTTGGGTAATGATACTCAGATCTTAATTAATCCTACCGGTAGATTTGTCACAGGAGGCCCTGAGGGAGATAGTGGCCTTACCGGTCGGAAAATTATAGTTGATACATATGGGGGTGTAGGTCGGCATGGAGGTGGGGCTTTTAGCGGAAAAGATCCGAGTAAGGTCGATCGTAGTGCGGCTTATATGGGGCGTTATGTTGCGAAAAATATTGTCGCCGCCGGTCTTGCCACACGATGTGAGGTACAGTTTGCTTATGCTATTGGCTATCCTAAGCCGGTTTCAGTTCATGTAGATACGTTCGGGACTAATGCCGTCTCAGAGGCCAAAATAATACGGGCTGTGAAAAAGGTCTTCAGTTTCAAGCCTGCGGACATTGTGAAGCACTTAAACTTATTACGTCCTATCTACTTACATACGACCAACTATGGTCACTTTGGAAAAAACCATAAAGCCATTACGTGGGAAAAAGTCGATAAAGTTACGGCTTTAAAACATGCAGTTAAATAAGGAATATAATGACAACAACTCTAGAGGAAATAAAACTGGATTATAAAGTACGAGACATTTCGCTTGCAGAATTTGGAAGGAAGGAAATTTCTATTGCTGAGAAGGAAATGCCGGGACTTATGGCAACACGGGAAAAGTACGGCCCGGATCAACCTTTAGCTGGGGTAAAGATTATGGGTTCACTTCACATGACAATCCAAACAGCTGTCTTAATTGAAACGTTAGTTGCCCTTGGCGCTGATGTACGGTGGTGTTCGTGTAATATCTTTTCTACTCAGGACCACGCTGCCGCAGCGATTGCTGATGCAGGTATTCCTGTTTTTGCTTGGAAGGGTGAGACCCTGGAAGAATATTGGGAATGCACATACAATGCGCTTACTTGGCCTGATGGGTCAGGCCCGGACCAGATAGTTGATGACGGAGGGGATGCTACTTTGGTTATACACAAGGGGGTCGAACTTGAAAACGGCAGTAACTGGGTAGATACACCATCTTCGAATGAGGAGGAGCAAGTCGTAAAAGATCTACTCAGAAAAGTGTATTCTGATAAGCCGAATCATTGGAGTAATATGTCAGAATCAATTGTGGGAGTTTCAGAAGAAACAACAACAGGGGTTCACCGTCTTATTCAAATGCAGGAGCGTGGTGAACTGCTTTTCCAGGCTGTTAATGTTAACGATTCAGTGACCAAATCAAAGTTCGACAATGTATACGGGTGTCGCCATTCGTTGGTTGATGGAATTAAAAGGGCGTTGGACGTTCTCGTTTCAGGTAAGGTTGCGATGATATGTGGATATGGTGATGTGGGTAAAGGTTCTGCAGAATCACTAGCAAACGAGCGCGCACGAGTAATGGTCTCAGAGATTGATCCAATATGTGCTTTGCAAGCTTGTATGGCAGGATATCAGGTCACTACTGTTGAAGATGCTCTATCGGTGGCTGATATTTTTGTGACGACCACAGGGAATAAGGATATTATTACTGCTGAGCATATGTCCAAAATGAAAGATCAGGCAATTGTCTGCAATATTGGACACTTTGATAATGAAATTCAGGTTTCGGGGCTGGAGGAAATGGAAGGGGTGACTAAAGAAGTTATCAAGGACGATACTATCCCAGGTGGTCCGGTAACTCGATATAGCTTTCCTGACGGTCGCTCCATATTCTTGTTGGCCGAAGGGCGACTTATCAATTTAGGTTGTGCTACCGGCCATCCAAGTTTTGTAATGTCTAACAGTTTTACTAATCAAACCATAGCTCAAATTGACATCCAAAAAAACCCAGACCGAAAAATAGATGTATATCGACTCAGCAAGGAACTTGATGAGGAGGTGGCAAGATTGCATTTAGATAAACTGGGAGCGAAGCTAACTACCCTTAGTAAGGATCAGGCAGATTATATTAATGTTTCAGTAGAAGGCCCCTATAAGCCTGAACATTATCGTTATTAATATTCTTATTCCCAAGGCGGGCATATAAGCCCGCCTTTTTTGTGGGCACTTCAGAAGAACCATCGCATCATTGACCCCGGGAAATGGATTTAAGAATGCAGCCATCCTGCGGGGGAAACATTGTTCGGTATGTTGGCGATATCGTTCGTTTTATTATTCATGGTGTGCCCTCTGGCTGTAATGCAGTTCTTAGAACTAATATAGGCCGAGGAAAAGAAGTTCGCGAAGGAATTATAAAATCGATTCAGGAGCCCGAGGTGCAACTGGAAACCAGTTGGAGGGATATTCCTATGCAAAGAGGGTTAGATTGTTTCGATGTGTCTTTGGCGCTTTCTGAAGTAGGTTGGTTTCAGGCAAAGGCATATGTTTTGGATTCTTGTGGAAATCAGTATTGGCCTGAGGGTGATAATATAGGGATATCTGTACACCCAAATTCATGTCGAACAGAAAATACTATTTATTGCGCATTCCCGCGTATGTTCGGCGCCAATATGTATTCCAATAACACGGAAGCCGATCTAGATGATCAGAGGATATTATCTTTGGATGAGCAGGGTTACACGGTCATTCCCTCTAGTGGTACGTTTCGTTCCCTGGTCAGAGAATTTCCCCATATTTTTGGGACCTTAGGTTGTAAAATAATCCATTTGTTACCCGTGGGGCCTACCCCTACGACGTATGCGAGGATGGGGCGTTTTGGTAGTCCTTATGCGTGCGGAGATCTTACTGCTGTAGATCCCGCATTAGTAGAATTCGATAAACGTACTACGGGATTAGAGCAATTTTGTGAAATGGCCGATTCAGCGCATGGCTATGGAGCTCAGGTGTTTTTAGATTTGGTTATAAATCACACTGGATGGGGAAGCAGATTACAAAATCATCATCCTGAGTGGTTCCTGCGTGAATCAAATGGGGACTTTGCTAGCCCCGGTGCATGGGGGGTGACATGGGGAGATCTCGTGGAATTAGATCCAAATCATGGAGAACTATGGGAGTATTTGGCTGATGCTTTTTTAACATGGTGCAGGAGAGGAGTTGATGGTTTTCGATGTGATGCCGGGTACAAAGTTCCGATGCAGGTTTGGAGGTATATAATTTCAAGGGTTCGGGAAGAGTTTCCTAATACCATATTCCTATTGGAGGGTTTAGGTGGAGGCTGGGAGGATACTTCTGGATTATTAACCAAGGGAGGTATGCAGTGGGCATACTCAGAATTATTCCAGGAGTTTAGTGGAGATAATATTTCTGGATATTTAGATCATGCTCACTCTCAAAGTGTCCAAGTGGGTACCTTGGTTCATTATAGTGAAACACATGATAATGAGAGGCTTTCCTCCAGGGGCAAAGGTTGGTCATTAATGCGTAACAGGTTATGCGCTTTAACGAGTGTGAATGGAGCTTTTGGGTTCACAAACGGGGTGGAGTGGCAAGCACAGGAGCGTGTAAACGTTCACTCTTCAAGGGGCTTAAACTGGGATTCAAAAGATAATATAGTTAAGGAACTTTCTCAGTTGAATAGTATTTTGGCTAGCCACCCATGTTTTTTTGAGGGTGCTAAGTTAAGGCGTGAAAGTAATTCAGATTCTCCCGTTTATGCTCTCTGGCGAATTTCAGCTGATGATATTCATAAATTATTGGTTCTCGTGAACCTTGATGAAAAGAGTAGTCATGAATACATAGCTGAAAAGGGGGAATATATAGATCTTATCTCAGGGCGGGAAATAGTTATCAGTACAGATCCTATTGCCCTAGAACCTATGCAGGTTTTATGCCTTTCAAATGAGAACAGTTCAGATGGTTTAGGTGTATGTTATTCTACTAGGCGCACTCAGGCCGCCTTAGCGATGCAATGCCTGGCTTGCCGGTTTGAACCGGAGGAACTAGGAGAATTTCAATGGCAGAAAGCAGCAGACTTAATTTCTAAGAATGCTATTGGCTTTGTCTCTTTAGTTGCGCGGTTAAATTCATTAGATGAAATAATGAATTCGGATAATTTGGATAATGTTGATGATTTATATCCAATGGTTAGTGTATGGAAACCAACTGATTTCGACCGGATATTACCAGTGCCTGGCAAGAATTGGTTAATAGTATCAGACCAAGAGCCTTTCAGAGTCTCCCTTGGTTCAAGGAGCGAAAGCTCAGTTTCGGTGAAGACGGGGCATATAGCAGTATTCTCTCCGAAGGTAATGAATTGTGAAGAATCAATTATTTTTCGTAGGTCTATTGAAGTAGGGCATAGAATTGAGGGGTTAGTGAGGTTTTTACCAATACTGCCTGAGGACAGACAAATCAGCTGTGATGATTTTCGTTCAAGTAAAGCACAGTTTACCAAGCCACTTACATTGTTGACTAATCGGAGAGGAGGCATGGCTAGGATATGTGTCGACTTAGGTGGAATAACTTCTAAATACGATTGCCTGCTGGGGGCTAATCTCGATGAATATTCACCGGTTGATAGGCATATTTTTGCAAAAAGATTGCGAGTTTGGGCGGTTGCCGATGGTTTTATTAGCCAGTTAAATTTGGATAATTTAATAGAATTTACCCCTGGAATGCCTTCGCGGTGGAAGTTTCTAGTGAGTGCTGGTGACAGTAGATCGGTTGAAGTAGAGATGGAAGTGGCCCTGATTCCCAATAAAAACTCAACGTTAGTGAAATTTATCAGAAAAGAAAATCAGCCTCAAAAAGGACGATGTCTCAAAGAGGGCAAGAAGTTTAGTTTAACCGCTAGAATTGATATTGAGGATCGTAGTTTTCATTCAGAAACTTATTTAGACGAAAGTGCAGAAAAATTTTTTAACGATCAAATTACTTCCGATGAGTCAGGATTTACTTTTGCTCCTTCGCCAGGGCGGCAGCTTAATGTTGTTATTGATAAGGGCTTGTTTCATCAACAGATGGAATGGTGCAGAAGTGTGGAGCATGCAAATGAGGCAAGTCGCGGCCATTGTCCGACGGGCGACGCGTGTAGTCCGGGATGGTTTGAGATTCCGCTAATACCATCTAGTTCTGCTACAATTGAAGTTTCTGCCGAGGCAACACGTAGTGAAATGCCAGTTTCAGGAGCGGTTAAAAATAGCTTTAGAAATCGATTAGAAGGAGCTCTCAGTCAGTTTATAGTAAAACGAGGGAGTGGCAGTACTGTGATAGCCGGATATCCATGGTTTTTGGATTGGGGCAGGGATACGTTTATTGTTTCAAGAGGTTTGCTTTCAGCTGGGCGGGTTAACGATGTTGTACATATAGTTAACACTTTTGCTTGCATGGAAAAGGCGGGCACTTTGCCCAACTCGTTAAATGGTCAAGATCATAGCAATCGCGACACTTCAGATGCGCCTTTATGGTTTTCTCTAGTTGTTGAAGAACTAGGAGATGGGTGTCTGCATAAAAATATCGGAGATGGCAGGTGCCTTGAGGAAGTATTGATTTCAATTGGCAATGGATATCGAAAAGGAACCATTAACGGTGTTCACATGGATGAATCTAGTGGTCTCATAAGCTCCGGAGCTATGGCCCATTATGCGTATAAACCCTCCAATGGACGCGAGTTATGGAAAGTAGTAGAGCGTAAACAACATAGTGCCAGTACCCGACCAATTTTTGGCCACGGACTTTGTTTTTTTCCAACCGGTTTTGGAAAGGGCCAACTACTCGCCATCGACCCATTAGGGGAAAATGATATTACCCAAACCAATATTAAATGGCGCTTAAACCGAAGCGGAGTCCCCGAGAAGCCTTCGCTTCTTCTAATAAAAAACCACCTTTACCTGATAGACGACCAAGGAGGGCTCGTTACCTGTGTCGAGGCAATGTCCGGGAAAGAAGTGTGGAGCGAGCGAATTGGAGGCAATTACTCAGCCTCCCCCATCACTGCTCAAGGGAACATATATGCATTCAATGAAAGCGGGAAAACCACAGTTTTTGCAGCTTCACCAGAAGGCTTGAAAAAGCTCGCTGAAAACAATCTCGATTCGGGGTTTATGGCCAGCCCGGCAGTTCACCAAAATGCACTCATCTTACGCACCAAAACTCATTTGTATAGAGTTGGGTATTAATCGATATACCGGAATTCATTACTCAGAAACAACACTTGCGCTAATTGGCTGAGCGCATTTTGCTCATCATCCACCTTAGCCTGTTTGAGAAATTTTAAGGCTTCTATTATTTCAAGGGGCACAGGGTTACGCTGATACATCATTTGGTATAAGATCTTGATTCGAGCCTGCCCTGATTCAGATCTTCTCTCGGCAAGCAAGGAAGCCTTATTGGATTGATCGTAAATAAACGGGCTATTCATGAGGTATAAGGCCTGTTGAGGCACAACATTCTCATAACGCTCAGGGCAATGGGTATCGGGATTAGCAAAGTCAAATATCCGGAAAGTAGATGGCAAGTTCTGTCGGTCAATAAAGCCGTAAAGGGTTCGTCTTGGCGGGGTCGGATGAACACTGATTTTAACTGGTCTGCCCCCAACTTTAAGATCAAGCTGATCACTGACCTGCAACACGCTATCACGCAAGGCTTCAAAAGAAATTTTTTGTCGATTCATTTTCCAGAGCAACCGGTTATCTGGATCTGCGCTGAAATATTCAGCCTTATTATCACTTAGCTGCTGATAGGTAGCCGAAAGCATAATCCACCGGTGTAAATTTTTTATCGACCATCCTTCCTTTACAAATTCATAAGCTAAATAATCAAGCAAAGCCGGATGGGATGGTGGCTGGGCACGCAACCCAAAGTCACTCGGTGTTTGCACTAACCCAATTCCGAAATGATGGATCCAAACTCGGTTCACTAAAACACGGGGCGTAAGCGGGTTATCAGAACTTGCAATTGCCCTCGCTAACTCAAGTCTTCCACTGCCATTAGAAAACGGTTTTCTGTCCTTGGACAGATGCTCAAGAAACTGACGCGGCACTTTCGCCCCCCGATTACCTCTTACTCCACGAACATAAATATATGGCTCCACTGGCCTGCCTTTATCTCGCAAAATATGGGCTCGAGGAGGCGCCCCTGGGTGAACGGCAGCTAGTTTCGATATTTTCGACCTCATCGTTCTCAACCGATCACGAACCCCGAAAAGCAAGCCGTTGCTATCGCCCTCATTCAATGTTTTCGGCACCGATGCGGGTGTGTTGTCGCTGTAAAGGACCTGACGGATAGCTTCTAAATCTCCATCTTCCAAGGCAGGGTTAAGAGGGTTTGTTTTTTGCTGAGACTTCCATTTTTGTTCCACACTCTGAAACAACTTTCCATAAACTTCTGCCTGACCCTCAATAGTTTCTCTTCGTTCAACTAACGGATTACCTTTCCCTTCCATTCTATGCCAGGCAATAAACACCGGGTGCTTATCTGTTTTCCATTTTTCCAATGCTTTCTGCCAGTTTCTAAAAGCTATATGATTCAACTTTTTCTCGGTCAGCCATTTATCTAATCTGTCTCCCTCAAGCTTTTGGATACCAGCTTGATGAACCGCCAGCATATATTCACCTGAGCGATTCCTTAATTGAGCTAAGCCTTTCTCATAGGTATCACGTTTCAGGTCTTCAATAGCCTTCTCCTGTTTGTTCTTTTCTTTTAGATAATCAGGGTACTTTTCAGGCAGAGAATTATCACCCAGTAAAGGCATGTCTTTAGGCTCATCACTACTGGCGAAAATCCCATGAAGCGAGTAATAGTCAGCCGTTGGAATAGGATCATACTTATGATCATGGCAACGTGCACAGGTAACAGTAAAGCCCATCAGCCCTCGGGTGACGACGTCAATCCGATCATCTATAATATCATCCGTACGGTTTAGGAATCTCCTGCCCAGCGTAAGAAAGCCCATTGCTGCCAAGGACCTTTTATCCTTACCCAACTCCAGTTTATCTGCTGCAAGTTGCTCAATGATGAAACGGTTATAGGGCAAATCCTCATTAAAAGATCTCACCACATAATCCCGATAAGTATATGAATAGGGATAGAGTCGATCGACCCCAACCCCAACATAACCTTTATTATCTGCGTAACGAGCAACGTCCAACCAGTGGCGCCCCCAGCGCTCACCATAATGAGGAGATGCCAGCAATCGTTCGATCAATTGCGGCCATGCATCAGGAGCATCATTAGCTACAAACTTTTCAACCTCCTCATAAGTCGGCATTAATCCGGTGAGATCCATCGTTGCACGACGAATTAGGGTTCGCTTGTCGGCGCGACCTGATGGCTTCCAACCTTTCTCTTTAAGAAGCCTAATCACATATCGATCAATATCATTAATGATCCAATCAGAATCCACAATTGGAACATCCGGTTTTTGGACCGGCTTAAATGCCCAATGATTGCTAACCTGATCAGCAGTTGACAGTTGAGGCTTAAGCGCAGCACTCACATTTGCTACTAGGAAACCGAAAAAAATAAGAACCCAATGCACGGAACAATCCTATCTATTACTTGTCAGGTTTCAATTCTGAAACCCATTGAGTAAATAACTCAATCCATTTCAGGTCAGGCCTTACCCCGCCCACTGGAGGCATGCGACCATTTTCAGGCCTTATAATTCTTTGCAACATCACTGAATGGGAAATCTTTCCTGGAGACACAATCTCTGCCTGTTCCCCAAGCCCAAAACTGCTGTGAACCGGCTTAACCCCAACTGTCAATGTATCCTTCAAAGCACGGCCCCACTCCAGATTTATTTGAGAATTACCTCCACCTGCCTCAATGTGACAGTGAGCACAGTTAACCTTCCAATAAGAACGAACACGAGTTTGCAAATCTGAATCTGAATCATATGGATTAGGCAAACGAGATTGCCCAAGCCCGAGTTTCCCTTCATATTTTTCTGGCCTCACTCCATCTAGCACCCCCTCCTTTGCCAAGTAAGTTATCTGGTTCACCTTTTTACCTGAACGCACCACATCCCTATTCATCTGCAAACCTGTTAAACCAAGAGTATACTTAGCTGCCCTGGCATGACACATCATGCATTCGGCACGACTGGGTATATTCCAATTACGATTTACTGAAAGAGATAAGAATTCTCCCTCACGATCAACTAATAGCGCGTCAGTTTGAGCTTTATTCCACTTATAACTATAACCCAACCATTCACCTTGCTGCTTCGTGAGTAAGCGCGTTTCAATCCGCTGCTTTTCGACAGATAAAGTCTGAACAAGAACACTCTGATCGGGCGCATCCCAGCCTCGATTTATATTGAAACGCATTTTCCCTGACCCAGGAACTGCCAAGAAATGTTCACTATTTGCCCCATCAACCCAATGAGGTACATTCACCTCATACCGAAACACTCCCGGAGCAGGTTCATGCTTTGAAACATTTTTAAACAACCCCGTTTCACTAAGCAGTAGTGGAAACTTTGCAGCCCCCCCTCTGTTTTCATTAAGAATTAATTTGTAGAAACCTGTACGTTCATCAATCACAATTAAATTACCATGCACATCAGAAGCAAAGCCGGTAATGGCAAATGAGGTATCAGCTATCTCCTTATGCCAGAGAACCTTTTGCCCATCATGCTTACCCGCCCAAATTTTACCAGTAGCATAATCGCCATAAACATAAGCTCCATTTAGCTCAGGCAAACCCTTACCATAATAAACTACACCTCCAGTTAAAGAACGTGCCTCACGATGGTGGTGTTCAAAAGTTGGTTTCATTAATCTACCTGGCCCCAATTTTCGCTCCAGATAAAAAGGATGACTCCCTTCATATTTACTCCAGCCATAATTAGCACCACGCTCAACACGCTTAACTGATTCCCACATATCCTGCCCATTTTCCCCCACCCAGATATCACCTGTTTTGGTATCACAAGTAATTCTCCAAGGGTTGCGGAACCCATGCGCCCACGTTTCTGGAGCTGCATTTTTGGTATTCAAAAAAGGGTTATCTGCGGGAATTGAGTACGGTTTCCCTTTTCTGATTTGATCGACATTTATACGTAAAACCTTAGAGAGAAGCAGATCAATACGTTGACCGGTGAGATTAATATCCGAATCACTGCTCCCATCACCAGTGGTAATGTAAAGCATGCCATCGAGCCCAAAAATAACACCCCCTCCATCGTGACCATTAGACTCCCATTCAACAAAGATTTTCTCGGAATTGGAGTCTACCAAATATGTCTTTTGGTCCATTACCCACCGAGTTACTCGGCAACGTTTCTTCTTGGAACCATCCCCTCTTCTTGGCCCACTAGTATGTAAAAAAATAAACCCATTCTCTTTAAATTTAGGGTGAAAACAGAATCCGTAAACCAAGTCATTTTCCAAGGCTAAAGATTCAATCTTTGTTTTGACTTCTTGAGTATCCTTAAAGACCCACAAGGAAGATATCGATTGCTTGGATTCATGATGATCAACATACGCCAATAAATCCGTGGTGCCGGGAACCCGCTTTAATTCCAGCGGTTTTTTTACGGGCAAATTCTCCCAAACTTTTCGGGCAACATAGGGTAATGGAGGATCCGGAGAACCAATAACCTTTGAACCCTTCCATTCAATCCGCTCGATATCTTGGGCACTTATTTGGCCATACAAGACCGATAGTAATAACCCACAGAGCAACCGCATCGAACAATTCAGCCTCCCCCGTAGCAACCTGTCAATCTGAAGCTAGTTATCTAGAAGATGGTTTATAGATTTAGCTGCTCGAATTGCGGCCCCTTTACCGCCAAGTGAATCGGCTATTACATCCAATTGCTCACGCAACTCAATCCTTCTATGAGGTTCATCAAGGTAATTATTTGCCTGCCGAGCTAAATTCTCCCCGGTTGCAGCAGACTGGATAAATTCAGGAAACACTTCCCGTTCAGCCATCACATTGGGCATAGCAATATGTTTCACGCGAATGAAGAGACGCCCTAGAAGGTAAGTTATCCATGAAGTCTTATAGAGAACCACTGTGGGCACGCGAAACCATGCACATTCCAGTGTAACAGTTCCTGAAGAAGCAATCGCAACGTCCGCACGACTCAGAGCCTTTTCCATATCCCCAACTTGAATATCCCAATCGGCCACCTCTGGGATCAACAAGCGCGCCTGAGCCGCTAATGATTCATTGGGCAACACGATAAGGGGCTCTGCTTCCACTGCTTTAGCCGCCTCAACCATTACAGGCAAATGTCGACTAAGCTCCTTGGAGCGACTGCCTGGCAACAGTAATAACCGCCTTGGTTCATGAATGATTTTAGGGTCACTGAATTCTAAATCCGGATATCGATCACACAATGGGTGACCTACAAAATCCACTGGGAAACCCGGCGCATGTTTTGCGTACCACGCCTTTTCAAAGGGAAAAATACTTAATAACAAATCGACATCATCAGAAATTTGACGCACTCGCGATGAATGCCATGCCCATAATTGAGGGCTGATATAATAGATAATTTTAGGATCCCAATCACTGCCTGCCGTAGCCTTTCGAATGGCCCTCACAAATCTCAGGTTAAACCCGGGGTTATCGATGCAAATTATGGCTTCAGGTTTTTCCTTAAGAGCTAAACTCAAAAGCTGATCAAAGAATCCTTTAAACTTTCTGTAATTGCGAACAGCTTCCCAAATCCCAATCACTGCGTGTTCAGAAAGATCAATTTTAAGATCTATACCCGCCTCCTTCATTTTGGGACCACCCGCACCAAAAGCATTCACCTCCATGCCTTCTGATTGCATAGCCTTAAAAAGCTCAACGGCCAGTGTATCGCCACTGGTTTCACCCACCATGAACATGATTTTACTCATGAAGTTTTGAGCTGCTGGATCTGCCTTGTAATTTCAAGTGCCACTTCCAGTGCTTCCCTACCTGCCTGCCCGCTAACCTTTGGCGTTTGTTTCTCATCAACACATTGAATGAAATGCTGCAGCTCCAGTTTCAAAGGCTCATCCTTCTCGATGGGCACCGGTTCACGCACCACTTTTTTGCCAGCAAACTCACTGACAATGGCTGAATCCTTTGCGTGCAATAATTTCTGCCACAGACTGGACCTCTCTGCATCCTCTGCAGCAATACGGTAGATATAGCCCTCCTGTTTTTGGTAATCCAAGGAAACATAGCTTGTAGATTCTCCCCCACTAAAAACGCGGATCTTACGCATCCTTTCAGGACTCACCCGGCTTACCGTAAGATTGGCCACACAACCATTTTCAAATTTAATCCGTGCATTAGCAATATCCTCAGATTCACTAAGAACGGGCACCCCAACCCCGTCCACGTCCTTGATAGGTGAATTCACAAAAGCCATCACAATATCCAAATCATGAATCATAAGATCCAAAACCACACCTACATCCAGACTCCTCTCTGGGTAGGGTGAAAGACGATGGGTTTCAATAAAGCGTGGCTCAGTCGCTACAGACTGTAGATAATCAAATACAGGGTTAAACCGTTCCACATGGCCCACTTGCAGTACACAATTCTTATCTTGAGCCAGCTGCACGAGTTTTGAAGCCTGAGAAGCTTCCTCAGTCATGGGCTTTTCCACCAACACATGAATTCCCGCTTCAAGCGCTTGAGTCGCCAAATCAAAATGAGTGGTAGTGGGGGTAACAATACTCAGCGCATCAGCAGCGCCCAGAACAGTGTCGAGTGAGGCAAGAACCTGTGTATTATGTTCTTTGGCAATC
>CACDBG010000022.1 GCA_902551155.1 uncultured Verrucomicrobiota bacterium
ATCGTCCAAATAAATCTGACGCGCTTGGGGCACCAGAGTCATGGCTGGATCCCATGGCCCCATACGCAAAAAAGAGGTCGCTATCAGTAACTCCGGATTACGCTTATCTTTGGGCTGCTGAGCCCACAGTTCATCACCGGCAATTTGTTCAATAATAAATTCACTGTAAGGCTTATCATTATTGAAGGCACGAATGACATAATCCCGGTAACGCCAGGCATTGGAACGTTCATAGTCATTGGAATAACCCCCGGTATCGGCATAACGGGCGACATCAAGCCAGTGCTGCCCCCAACGTTCACCATAATGCGGACTAGCCAAAAGCTCATTGATAAGTTCACCCCATGCCTTGGCAGGATCCTTGTCCCATGCCAATCGGAATTGATAGATCTGGTACGGGGTCGGAGGTAATCCTGTGAGGTCATAGTAGGCGCGTTTAACCAACGTTCGGAAATGCGCTTGAGGTGCCGATACAAATCCGGCGGCTTTTAATTTCCGTCCAATAAAGGCGTCAATAGGGTTACCTGCTCCATTCGGCACCTCAGGTTTTTTTAGTGGCTGAAAAGCCCAAATATCATCAGGCCGGTAACGGCGATAGGTCCAGTCATCTGACAAACCACCGCTAGTCTTCACCAACATTCCCTCGTCAGTTACCGGCTTAGTACGTTCCTCATCGATATATCGCGCCAGAGTTTTGGCATCCGGCCATGGCGCGCCCAGTTCAATCCAACGTTTCAGTGCAGAAATTTGTACTTCAGAAAGTTTATCATTTTCCTTGGGCGGCATTACCGACCAATCATCCTCATGTTCACGAGTCACTGCCAGATAAAGGGGACTGTTTAAGGGATCACCGGGAACCAGCGATGACTCCTCACTTTCACCTCCTTTAAGTAAACCATCCCTCGAAGTAAGATCTAATTCTCCCTTAATCTTCTTTGCATCCTCGCCATGACACGCAAAACATTTACTGCTTAAGATGGAGCGAACCTTAAGGGCAAACAAACGCTCTCCTTCCTGCGCAGCATCTGCGAGTAAAGAAACCTTACAGATAAAAAATAATAAAAGGATTACGAAAAACCTCATAAACGGTGTTTTTTTCTAACACGTTTTTGGGCTCTATTTCAAGACCTTGAGCTTGAGGTCCCTGAAATGAACAATCATACGCGGATCATGGAGCTGAAGTTGAATCATGCCGCTCTTAAGGCGCTTAGCCTTGGGCAGCTGCTCAGTAAATTCACTGGAAAGCTTATCATTAATATAAAGTTTAAAATTATTGCCCTTGGCAATAATGTGTACAGAGTTCCAATCACCCTTCTTTAGGTCATCGACACTCAACCCATTTTTAATGGCTGTGATGATGGGTTTATCATTCTTATCAATCACCAGCTGGTCCCCACGAAAGCAACGATGCTCCTTTCGACCGGGAGTATGAAAATCCCATGCGCCCATAACATTCTTACCAATCCCTAAGTGACCCAAATCCGCATGATAACTTTGGAAATCACGTTTGCGTGTTTTATCGACAATGGCACGGATATTTACCCCGCTATTACCCTTACCGGGAAACCGGTAGCTGAATTTCAATTCCAGATCGGCCATGTTTTTATTTGGCGTGTAGGTGAGATAGCCGCGACCCTTATCGCCGTTACCCACAATCATACCCTTCTTTACTGTCCAAGCCGGTGCAGTATTAGCGGGGGTCGCCTCCCAACCATTTAAGGTCTGGCCATCAAAAATAGAAACAAACCCATCTTTATCCGCACCTTGGACAACACAAAGAACAAATAAAAAAAACAGGCTAATGAAAAAAATTTTCATAATGGAAGTGATGTAAATTTATTTATTAATAAGGTAAGGCTCTTTAAGTAATCAATTCCTTGATGAGCTCACCACCGGTTTGGGAGAGCTGCTTGAATCGACCGCCATGAAAATAGGTCAGCTTATTGTCATCGAGCCCCATTAGTCTTAGGAAAGTCACATGTAAATCTCGTATGGGATGAACGACTTCTGATGCGTGTTCACCAATTTCATCAGTCGCACCGATGGTGTGACCCGCTTTCACCCCGCCCCCAGCCATCCAGATGGCCATGGCGTTCTTATTATGATCACGTCCTAAGCGTTCGCCTCCTCCTCGCTTGCCATTATCAGGTGTGCGACCAAATTCACCGCACCAGACAATCAATGTTTCATCAAGCAGTCCTCGTTCTTTGAGATCTTTAATGAGTGAGGCAATGGGTTTATCCACTGAACGAATGCGCTCGGCATGAGACCGATTAATATAATCATGTGAATCCCAACCGGCAGTGTAGGCCTGCACAAAACGCACTCCCCGCTCAATCAACCTGCGGGCCAAAAGCAGGCGCCTGCCAAACTCTTTTGTGTGCTGATCATTGAGCCCATAAGCTTCACGGGTACTTTCCTTCTCCTGACCCAAATCCAGAATTCCGGGTACCTTCATTTGCATCCGGTAGGCCAATTCATAGCTATCCATCCTTGCAGCCAATTCCTCATGACCGGGATTTTTTTCAGCGTGGGCTTTGTTGAGCTTAGCCAAAAGATCGAGGTTACTGCGTTGCTGCCCACGCGTGACGCCCTTGGGTGGGTGCAAATCCAAAATAGGCGAGCCTTTGGCGCGCAAGGTGGTGCCCTGATAATGAGGCGGTAAAAATCCATTGGACCAGTTGGCTGCACCACCCTGCGGATAGGCTACCTCTGGCAACACAACATAGCCGGGTAAATCCTGATTCTCTGAACCCAAACCATAAGTCACCCACGAACCAATGGCCGGATCACCACCAAAACGATTGCCGGTATTCATATGATAATTGGCAGTGGGATGATTAATGGACTCAGCCTGACATCCGCGGTAGATACATAATTCATCGGCTACACCAGCCAAGTGCTGCCAGTGTTCACACAATTGGGTACCGCTCTGACCGACTTGATTAAATTTAAAGGGGCTTTGCACGTAATAACGATCGCCTGAACCCATGGCGGAAAGAAACTTGCTTGAGCGTTTAAACTTTTGGAGATGCAATTCCTTGAGTTTTGGCTTGGGATCAAAAGTATCGATATGGCTAGGACCACCAGCCATATAGAGAAAGATACACCGCTTGGCCTTGGCCTTAGGAAAATGCGCCGCCTTGGGCGCCAGCGGCCCCTTGGCCTGCTCAGCCTGCAGCATGGAATGAAAAGCCAAGGCACCCAGACCACCGTTTACTCCATATAAAAACTCGCGCCGATTCATGGTTTTTTACTTTTTGATATTGCTGAAGCATCTCCTGCCGGACGGGCGTCCAGCCGCATTTCCTCCTGAAACAGGATCGCCATCCCACGCAGTTTACGAGTGATTTCCCGATTACGCACGAACTTTGATTCCCCGGGATCTTTACTCAAATCATAAAGCTGAAGGCTCGGGTTCAAATATAATTTCCAATTACCCCAGCGCACCGCGGCCAATGCGCCATGGCTGCCGTGATAGAAAAACGCCTCATTATATTCATTGCGCTTGATCAAGGGTTTCCACTCACCGGGCGGATCCCATCGACGGCGCAAGGGAACCTGTGCATTAAGCGATTTACCCACTGCCGGATGCGGCACGACCTTGGTCTCGCCCTTCAGCAGCGGACTAATATCACGCCCATCAATTACCCGGTCCTTCGGCACCTTGATACCCGCGAAGGTGGCAAGCGTGGGATACCAGTCCATCGCCCGCACGACTGCTGTCGATTCTACGGCCACCTGTAATCCCATTCCCGGCCCCCACGCGATTGCCGGTACACGAATACCGCCTTCATAAGTCGAGAGCTTTCGCCCGCGAATCTTCTGTTGCGGTTTACGCCCCGGCCCGCGCCCATTATCCGAGGCATAGATAACAATCGTGTCCTCATCAATATCCAAGCGATTAAGCGTATCAAAGATGCGGCCAACATTGTGATCAAGTTCCTGAATGGCATCACCGTACTCGCCCCAGTTTGAGCTGCCCTTGAATTTCTCACTTACACCCAACGGGTTGTGGAGCATGGTGTGGGGCAGGTAGAGAAAGAACGGGCCTTTTTTGTTCTGCTCAATAAATCCAATTGCCTCATCGGTATAAATTTTTGTTAGTTCGGCCGGATCAGGCGGACGTTTTACCTCCTTGCCATTTCGCAACAGGGGTACGCCACCTTTGCCCTTGAAATAGACGATCTCAACCGGGTCAAGATTATGCAGTAGACCAAAATAATGATCGAAGCCCTGATTACGTGGCAGGAACGGTTCCTCAAACCCAAGATGCCATTTGCCGATGCAAGCAGTGGTATAGCCATTATCCTGCAGCAACTCAGCAATCGTCAATTCACTGGGATGAATGCCCGAGGACGAATCAGCGCGATGCACCCAAATGTGGTTGCCCACTCGGCGCGGGTAACACCCGGTGAGTAGGCCTGCGCGCGAGGGGCTACAAATGGGAGCTGCCGCGTAGTAGTCAGTAAAGCGCGTTCCCGCCTTCGCCATCGCATCAATCCGCGGTGTCTTGATTTCTGTTGCCCCATAACAACCCAGATCGTAGTACCCCTGATCATCAATAAAGATGAAGATGATGTTCGGCCTCTTCTTATCTGCACTCATCAACGAAACACTCAAACAAAACAAAACTATGAGCAGTTTTTTCAATTTATTAGTAGAGATAAACAAATTCGTTACTGTTGAATAAAACCAGACACAATTCGGCCAACGCGCGGGTATGGGGCTTTACATCCCATGGTTTGAGATCGGGCACGTATTCGTTGCCCGAATAAATATCGAGATCCTCCACCCACCAGAAATCCAGTCCGGTCATTTCCTCCACCATTTGCCGAACCACATACTTAGGAGGCTCTACTTTAACGGGCTGATTTATTTTATGTTGCGCCAAGGCATTTGCTATATGGTCGTGACAAACCTTCATTTCTTCTTTGGTCGGGATCCGCTGATACGCCAAGCGGTAGGCACGCCAAATTTGCTGATTCAAATTATCAGGCTTCTCCTGTTCCAGCCTTGCAGCAAAAGCCAATGCACGAGCATGATTAATCGGACTATTCATCAAGGTAAAAGCCTGCGGAGCAATGGTGGCCGTTTCACGCCTCTCACACGAAAGATCAGGCCCCGGTTTATTGAAGACCTCCAACATTGGATCAGCCAACGTACGAATGCGTTCGGCGTAAAGCGTGCGGCGATTCCGCTGAGCAGGCTTGGGGTCAGCCTGGTAGGCTGGTCCGACTGAACCCATGATATGACGTGGCTGCATGGCCACTTCCTCATTAATCTCAGGATGAATAGGAATTCCACCCAACACCCGATTGAGTTCGCCTGAAACCGCAAGCATTGAATCGCGCAATTCCTCGGCAGTCAGTCGGCGTGGTTTAAATACGGCATAACTGATTTCATCGGGATCCAGCTTGGCCAAAGTTTTCGGATCAGGATGAGTTACTGATCGTTGATAGGTTGCCGAAGTTAAAATATGCCGGTGTAGTTTCTTCAAAGACCAGCCTTCCTCGGCAAAGGTTGCTGCCAGCCAATCGAGCAACTCCGGATGAGTGGGCACCTTTCCGGTTCCCCCAAAGTTGTTCGGGTTACCGGCGATTCCTTTGGCAAAGTGCCATTGCCAGACTCGATTCACGATCACTCTTGCAGTTAGTGGGTTTTCCTTACCGGTAATCCACTGGGCCAATTCCTTTCGGCGACTGGATTTATCCTCAGTCACCGAAGCGGCCTTTTCTGAGCCGACAAATAAACTCAATATCCCCGGACTCACTTCTTGTTGAGGCATCTCGATGGAACCCCCTTTCAGAATATGAATGGAATCCGGATTTCCGTTAAAAACCGAAAAGGCCAGTGGCTGAGCGCGCTTAAGTTGATAATTAAGCTGCTGACGGCGTTTTCTATCCACCTTGCCCTGACCGATCTTTTCCGATTCCCGATCAAATTCACTTACCGGCCGTTCATCTTCAGGCAACGTAGTGATACTCCGAATACCCTTGCCTTCAATTAGGCGTTGATAACGCTCCGAATCCTGCTTGATACCCTGTTTATTCTCGTAAGGCTGCCAGTCCAACTTCCGGTCAACAAAGTTCAGCGGACCAAAAATTGCCTGCATCCGGTAATAGTCCTTGGTGGGAATGGGGTCAAATTTATGATCATGACACTTGGCACATCGCAGTTCACTGGCCAGGAAAGTAACCCCAACGGAGTTAACCACATCATCGAGGTACTGCTGCCGAGTTACAGCTTTCACGCTCATGGCTGTGTGTTCCCAGGGACCCATACGTAGAAAACCTGTAGCAATAAGATGCTCAGGGTCTTCAGGTTTAATTTCATCACCGGCAATCTGCTCACGCACAAACTGGTCATAGGGTTTATCGTTGTTAAAGGCGCGCACCACATAATCACGGTAACGCCAAGCGTGAGGCCTGGGGTAATCATTGGAAAACCCGGCTGAATCCGCATAACGCACAACGTCCAACCAATGCCGCGTCATCTGCTCGCCATAATGCGGAGAAGCCAAAAGCCGATCAATTAATTGTGCCCATGCCTTCTGAGCATCTTTTTCCCAGATCTCAACAAAAGACAAGGTTTCACGAGGCAACGGCGGAAGGCCAGTTAGACTGTAAGTAACCCGCCGAATTAAATTTACCGGCTGAGCACGAGGGGCAAAAGTGAGACCCTCAGGTAATCTAGCTTTAATAAAGGCATCTATTGGGTGGCCTTTTACAGGCACTTCAGGTTTCTTTATCGGTTTATAAGCCCAAAGTTTCTCAGGATCATATTGACGATTGGTCCAGCCTCCATCCAAGCCACCACTGGTTTTTACAAAAACACCCTCACCCTCACCCCACGGATTAGTTTCCTTGAGTATTATTGCAATGCGTTCTTCATTCGGCCACGGAGCTCCGGCTTTAATCCATTTCTTAATATAACCAACTTGTTCAACCGTAAGTTTATCATTTTCCTTGGGGGGCATCGCTAACCAATCATCTTCATGCATCCTAGTCACCGCCAGATATAAAGGGCTCTTTAAAGGTTCGCCTACAACGATTGAAGGTTCCTCACTTTCTCCTCCCTTTAAAAGCCCCATAAGGGAACGCATATCCAAGTCTCCCTTAAGCTTCTTAGGGTCATCCCCATGACAAGTAAGGCATTTGGTCTTAAAGAGTGGTTGGATTTTCCAGGCAAATACCACATCAGCGGCCACCCTCTCCTCAGCAAGGGCAAGTTCAAATCCAACCCCCAGCAACAAAATTAAGCTAAATATTCTAATCACTTTTGGGTGGATCAAACTTGGCTCGGTAAGCCTTGTATTCAGGCCAAGACAATTTGCCATCTTTGTTTGTGTCAGCAGCGGGATGTTTCGTGAAGTATTTAGTTTTCCAAGCCTCAGCAGATTGCTTCGAGTCAGTTTTATTTGCCGCTGTACTTTTGGGTTTGAAAGGTGGTTGAGGCGGCAAACTCGATCCAGAGACTGGAATTCGCGACTTCAGTTCCTGGCGAAACACATTGAGCGTTTTGGCATATGGAGAGTTACCAGCAAGGTTCGTCCATTCGTGTGGGTCACTCTTGGTGAAGTAAAGTTCTTCTTTACCGTTGGCATACCGGATATACCGCCAGTCTTTTGCACGAAGAGCATAGTTCTCTTTTGAAGGATCATATTTCATTCGCCAGACATAAAGCGCTGTTAACGCGGAGCTGGGACCAGACCATTTACCTTTCTCAGGACTCACAAGCAATGACCTCAAGCTATAGCCATCAAGTGGGTGACCCTTTTTATTCTTTCTGGTTTCTTTTGACAGGCCGCACAGATCAACAAGTGTCGGATAAATGTCGATAAGCGAAACAGGTTGAGCCGACACACCTTTCGCTCGCGCAACCCCCGGCGCACGAATAACCAAGGGCACACGAGTGCTTTCCTGCCACAAGGAATTTTTGTAGAGATAATTCTTCTGACCCATACCCCAACCATGATCACTTGTCAGGATAATGATCGTATTATCCTTTAGAGACGAGTTATCAACGGCATCGAGAATTCGCCCAATTTGATCGTCGACCGAGGCAACACTAGCAAGATATGACTGAATAAAATGACGCAATGCTTCGTCCTGAGATTCGTAGGAATTAACTAACGTATTAAATAATCGTGTCCCCATATCTTCACTACGAGGACCGTCTGCCCCCTCCGGAATTCCACGAATCGACCGCGCGAAGGTATCCTCAACATCTCCGGACCGGATAACCGGTAACTCAATGGAATCAAGCGGAAACATATCGAAATATTTTTTAGGCACGATCAAGGGCGTATGGGGGCGAATAAACCCGACCCCCATAAAGAACGGTTGACGACCCGGTTTATCAACACGAGCTTTTAATTGATCCACTGCCCACTGCCCATTCAGTTCATCTGCCGTCAAATCCCTATCAGCCTGTGAGTTAACTTTCATGTTTCGCTGATCGGCCCAACTACCCGTTCTCCAAACGAGAGGTTTCCCTTCAAGCGATTTCTTTCCCGCAAGATTCACCAACGGCCCATATGAACCATCAACCGCGCCGATTTCACGATAGGGGGCAGGAACACCGGGATGAGGAAGTTTATCCTGACCATCAAAAACAAATGGGCCATAATCAGCATGGTTGCCGTAGTTCTTCCATTCCTGACGGACCATATGGTGCATTAGTTTGCCGGTGCCAAGTGTCTGATAACCATTCTCGCGGAAGTGATCCATCATCGTTCGGGAATTTTTCAGCACTTCATAACCGTCCCATTTCGTGAAACCGAAGCAACCGGAATTATGCGGATAAATACCGGTAAATAGACTGGCCCGCGAAGGACCGCAGATTGGAATGTTACAATGAGCCTGAGTAAAAGTAACTCCGCTATGGGCAAGGCGTAAAATATTCGGGGTCTTCGCCTGGGGATGTCCCCCGAAGCCTTGAATGTAGTCATTGAGATCATCACAAATAATCAGAATGACATTAGGACTGGATGCTGCCCAAGTGATTTGCGCAAACGATAGCATCATTGCGAATATTAAAATTTTTTTCATAACAAAAAAATTCAGACCTAAGCCAAAACTTCCTTTACCACGTGCCCATGCACATTGGTGAGCCTGCGCTCTAGGCCATTATGGTAATAGCTTAATCGCTCGTGATCCAATCCCATGAGATGCAAAATGGTTGCGTTAAAATCATACACGCTGGTTCTATTATCCACAGCCTTGAAACCGAACTCATCACTGGCGCCATAGCTCGTTCCAGCCTTTACCCCGGCCCCAGCCATAAAACATGTAAAGGCATCAGGATTATGATCGCGACCTGTTCCATTACCCTGCAAAAATGGCATACGGCCAAATTCTGTGGCCCATACCACTAGGGTATGATCAAGCAAGCCCCGACGTTTCATATCACGGATTAACGCAGCGGTAGGTTGGTCCATGATTTCCGCCTGCATCGCATGGGTCTTGAGAATATTCTCATGCGAATCCCAGTTAGTAATACCGTTACCCCCTGAAGGGTCGCTACCGTTGAATAACTGAACCACCCGCACACCTTTTTCCACTAAACGACGGGCAAGGATGCAGTTCTTGGCATATTCCTTTCTAAGGTCCGAGCCACTTTCAGTTCCGTATTCCCGATGAATAGATTCAGGTTCTTTGGAAAGGTCCATTACCTCCGGCACAGAGGTTTGCATCTTTCCAGCCAACTCATAACTGGCAATCCGAGCAGCTAAATTGGCATCACCGGGAAATTGTTCAAGGTGGCGATCATTTAATTGCTTCAACAAATCCACGGTAACCTGATCGTCAACCGCATTAAATTTTTCCGGACGCTTAAGGTTATCAGGTGGATTTTTTGCCGTAAAACTGGTTCCTTGAAAGGAAGCAGGCAAAAAACCGCTTCCAAAATTATTTTTCCCTGAACGCGCCAGTCCACGCGGATCATTAATGGCCACGAAGCCGGGTAATTCAGAATTTTCAGAACCCAATGCATAAGTCACCCAAGCTCCAAAAGAAGGAAACCCTTCCATGGTAAAACCGGTGTTAAAGAAATTTTCCCCCTGAGGATGAGCTGCAGTTTCTGTGTGCAACGCGTGAAAAAAACAAAAATCATCAACCAATTGAGCCATATTCGGCAGGAGATCACTCGCCATTTTTCCCGTCTTACCCCGCGGTTTAAATTCCCAAAAAGCTTTGGCAACATTACCGGGTGGCCCCTCAAAGGTAACCTTCGGAATGTAGTCAGCTTTTTTCCCGTGCTGTTTTTCCAGAGCTGGTTTGTGGTCGAAAGTATCGATATGGCTCACAGCACCCGGACAATAAATTACCAATACCTGCTTCGCAGGCACGTTAAAATGTGATGGGCGTGGGGCATATGGATTATCTGCATCTATCCAAGGGCGGATGGGTGTTTTACCACTGAAATTAGTCGGATCATCCTCAGCCAAAAGACTTGCCAAACCCAAACCTCCCATCGAAAGCCCTGTAGTACGCATAAAAGAACGTCGATCCAAAAGACCGCGCCCAATCGGTGAAATACAACCAGTGTTACTCATTGAATAAAGGCAAATTCATTGGAATTAATAAGTGCACGAGTAACGAATTTTAACCCCCGTGATTTGGATACCCTTAAGCAGGAATTCAACTCATCAACTTTAGGCTGACGCCCAAGGATCAGTTCAAAACACCGTCTCACAGCTGCCTCTCCTTTTCCAGCCTCCTGTTCCGCACGTTGAGCAATAAATGCCGATTGCTCAACGACGAAAGGACTATTCATGAGATTTAATGCCTGCAAAGGCGTGGTGGATACCGGCCGCTTGGCGCGTACTTGACCACAGTCAGGAAAATCAAAAGCGGTAAAAATTTGGTCATCCACACGTCTCATTCTCTCTTGGTACAACATACGACGCCAAGTGTGAGGCCCGTGATTATCAGTCACCTCCCATTGGGCGTAAGTTTTCTTCACATTATGAATCCGGTAACTGCGCCCACCAATTTTTGAATCGAGTTTACCTGAAGCCTGCAAAATTCCGTCACGAATCACTTCAGCCTCCACACGACGCGGTGGAAAACGCCAGAAGAGTGCTTCATCAGCCTGATGTGCAGCTGGGCGACTGGAACGCTTAAAGGCATTAGAATGCACCAACAATCGAATCATATCTTTTACCGCCCACGCTTTGATTTTTTCTCGTTTTGGATTCATGAACTCGCTCGCCAGCCAATCGAGTAACTCTGGATGGCTTGGTTTGGCCCCTGCCCGGCCAAAGTCACTTCCCGTAGGAACAAGGCCTTGACCAAAAACATACTGCCAAAGGCGGTTTACCATAACTCGCGCGAGTAATGGGTTATCCGGATGAGTCGCCCAACGAGCAAAATTAACACGACGCTCAGACCCGGGAGTTTTAGAAGTGAGCTCAAGATTTCCATTAAGTAATTCGGGTGCTGCCGGCATCACTTCACCCTTCAAATTTTCTGGGCTACCACGGCGCATAACGCGTGTGATAACTGGTTCAATAAAACGACCTACGAAACTTGGTTGAGGAGCCTGCTCGGCATAATTAACTATTAACTCCTGAATATTTTTTAATGGAGCAGCACGATCTGCGCGCTCCTTGTTGAGGGTATCAATGTAATGGGTATCAGCTAAAGTATGCCACTGGCCATTTAACTTCTGGCCCTGAATTTTCATATGACTGAAAGCCATCTTGGGCATCGTATTCAGATAATCGACCTCGTAATAGTACTCTCGGTTCGTGCTAAGGCGAACAAAACTCACGGTGTGAGGCTCAGAAAACTCGAATAACGCCCACGGCTTATCTTTGGATCCAGCCGGTGACTTTGCCCGCCAAGCCATCGTACCATATTCACCATCATTAATTCGACTAATTGTTGTCCGACCGCGCTGGGCCATATGATCAGGCCCACTGATTTTGGTCCCTTTCGATGCTAATGCCACATTGCCTTGCTTAAGGTCTGGCCCGAATAACTCCAATTCATCAATTCCAACGTAGGGAGTTTTGAAATTAACACGTATGGCATTAAATTTAGCCGCCCCAAAATGCACTTCACGATAACCGCCCCAATCTTCCTGCCAGGGTCCAGTGCCTCGCAGTTTTTTACGTTCATCAGTTATTCTCTGAAGCAAGGCCTCACCGCGTTTGCGTCTCGGATGATCTGGCCCGAACTCCGGAGACCGACTACCAAACTCAATATCCTGAAAAACCGCTGCCATGGAATAGTAATCGTCTATTGAAACAGGATCAAACTTGTGATCATGGCAACGCGCACAATTCATAGTTAACCCAAGCAAAGAAGAGGCAACGGTCTGAATAATTTCATCCATTCTATCTGCCCGTGCCTGCCTGATTGCCTCTGGAATTTGCCCCACGGTGGCCGCAGGCACATGGGGACCACTAACCAAAAAACCAGTTGCTTCGCCACGCCCCAACGTATCACCTGCTAATTGCTCACGCACAAACTGATCATAAGGCAAATCTTCATTAAAGGCCCTAACCACATAATCGCGATACACCCAAGCCATCTTTCGGTAAAGATTGGCTTCTGAGCCATTGGTTTCAGCCCAACGGATGATATCCAGCCAATGCTGTGCCCACCGTTCACCAAAATGACTAGAAGCAAGCAACTCCTCAACGAGAGACGAATAAGCCTTACCGGGATTTCGACTGTAAGCGCTTGCAAAAGAGACCACTCGTTCGGGCTTAGGCGGCAATCCCGTAAGAACTATTGACAGACGCCTAACCAAGTCGTGTACGTCGGCCGGATCGTTAGATTTAACACCCGCTTTCTCAAGACGAACATCTAAAAAAGAATCCACTGGATTATCCGACACATCAGGGACTGATGGACGCTTGACCGGCTGAAAAGACCAGTGAGGCTGCTCCTCCTGAGCCAGCATTCCCCCGAAAAAAAAGAGAATAGTTATTGTTACTATTAATCTCACTTGTTTGCCATGAGTCTCCATCGGTTCACGTTTAGCAACCCAAACGTCATCAACCTATGAAAGACAGCTACCAAGGTCAATCTACATGTAAAGGGTACAAAAAATAAAGGAGTCGTCTAGCCGCCTCAATCAGGAATTCCGACCAAACCAGATCTTGGTTTCTGGCTTCAACCAAAAAATTAACAAAGGCACACAAGCAGGAATGCAGCAACAACTAGTCATACCGATTACGATAATCACAATATCGTAAACCCATACCCAAGGCTTGCGAGGTAAAACAAATGGAAGTGTGCACGCGATTGCAAAAGGAAGACCTAGTGCTGAGAAAATCGCCCCTTGAATATAAAGTTCGACACGAAGCTCTCCTGATGTGTCGCCTGCGAAATAAAACATACCTAGACCTCCAATAAAACAGCAAAAATACAGCAACGCCATTAAACCTGTGTATACATTAAACCAAAGAACCACTGCTGGTGATTTTGAGGCCTTATTGATTTCGGTAACCACTTATTGAATTATTTTTAAACCAACTGCTTATCACAGACAAAACACCCAAATAAATTCCGGGCATGTTTACCCAGCAAAACCACATCACTTTTGCCTAATTAATAACTCTTAAAGTCCACTGAAAGATCAGTAAACTCAACTCACAAGCCCTCAACTTCCGTGATTCACATGAAATGACATTACCTTACCGTTAAAAACATTGGGAGCATCATACTCACCAGCCGCTGTTTGGTCATCAAAGCCAATTGATAAATCATCCTTTGGCTGCACTGGGATTAACCCCGGGGATTTAATCTTCGCACGCGCATCTCCCACTTGCAAAGTCATCACCTGTTGGCCCAGTGTCGCCATCACCCTCATTTTACTCTTTATTGGGGCATCTAGCTGAACCCGTTCTACCTTACCATTTAGCCGCACATCAAACGTCAACACCCCGTTCAACCAGTGAATAGCATAGCCATACTCCTTGCCCCCCTGAGCTAGCACAACGCCCCGTGGTTTCGTATGGGCTTCGAATTTTACATTCGCCTCAATACGCAAAATCTTGCCAGCAATTTTAGGCGAAGGCGAAATCACCTTTCCGACGCGCCGGCCTGACCGCGAAACTGGCTCTGGATAAACTGCTAATTTGGCAGCTAGTTTTTTTACTAATGCAGTTTGTTCACCTGCAATATTCACCGTTTCCACCTGACCCTTTGAATAGTCATATAATTCATACTCCGCCTTATTGGGCAACTCACCGGGGTTACGCCATTCAACAAGCCGATAACGTTCAGTCCGAATCGCCCGACCCAAACGGCGACGCGGATAGGCATGAAAAGCGTGATCGCGCACCCGTGCCTTTGGGTTTTTCAAAACCGGCACCAGACTTTTCCCGTCAATAGCCTGCGGCCCCTTGGGCGCAGGCAATCCAGCCAACTCGGCTAATGTGGGATAAATATCCACCGTCTCAGTTAATTGCCGTGTTACACCGCCAGCCTTGGCTACGCCTGGTGCAACAATCAGAATTGGGATACGATTGGCCTGCTCATAGTTAGTATGCTTGGTCCAGATACTTAAATCACCCAAATGCCACCCGTGATCACCCCAAAGTACGACTATGGTATTACCTTCTAACCCCAATTTCTTAAGTGCCGTAGCCACCCGGCCAATCTGTGCATCCACATAAGCCGTGCTTGCATAGTACCCATGAATGAGTTCTCGGGTGAGGGCCTCATTCACTTTCCCATCAACCGGCACAGGAGTGTATGCCGAAATTTCTCCAGCTGTTTTAAGTGCTACCGCAGGCGCATCCTTTGGGAAATTTTTTATTTTTGGCATCGGAAGTTTTTCCGCATCAAATAGATCCCAGTATTTCTTTGGCGCAGAAAAAGGAAGATGCGGGCGAACAAAACCAGCCGTTATAAAAAAAGGTATACCATCCTTCTCCCGACGAACCTTGGCGGCACGTAACCGGCGAATGGTCTCCGCAGCCACTCGACCATCAGCATAATCATCATCCTTCGCCACCGGTGCCTCAAACGCCGCCCCGCGTGGTAGCGACCGGATGGCTCCAAGCTTTTGGTTGGTAAATAGCGCTTCCTCGCGTGTGAGCTTACCACCATCCGTGCTCTTGGGATCAAGGTATTCAATCACCTTATCATGAAAATGAGGAACACTGAAAGACTTAGAGTCTCCAAGGTTGCCGTGCCCGATGTGGAATACTTTACCTAACGACTCTGTACGATATCCGTACCTCGCAAAATACTGCGGCATCGTCACCGCATCCGGCAGCACCTGCCTTAGTTGACTACCCAGCCCATACAAGCCAGTGGAGGTTGAGTGTGAGCCGAGCATCAGCGTAAACCGCGATGGGGCGCAAACCGCCTGATTACAGTAGGCCAAATCAAACCGCATCCCACGCGCAGCCAGCGCATCCATCGCCGGCGTGATTGCGTGTCGGTCGCCGTAACATCCCATCGCGGGTTTCAGATCATCTACCAACAGCAACAGCACATTTGGCTTCTCCGCACCCGCTAGAGGCATTAGCCATAATAGCAACGCAAACGCCCACCCTCGCAATAAAAATAAGTCCGTATTCATCCGAGTTTTCTATATTATTTATTTCAATATTCGCACCGTAATGGCCCCAAGACGCCATTGACCGGAAACCTCCACGCCAAAGTGCGACTTACTATCCAGCCGAAGCACCTCACCCTTGAGTAGCACACCAATATCACTAATCACACCATGCTGAGTTTGAGCATCATTATCTTTATCCACACAGTAAATCGCTAAAGGCGCACCATCACCAACCTGATAAAACCCACCACATACGCCATTCTGTCCGGCAACGATAGCAACCGATTCTACGATCACGTCGCGATCAAATTGAACCCGTAACGCTTCGCCATTATCCACCTGCAATACCTTACCACCGTTCACCCCAAGCCCGCGAAAATTTGTGGAAAATTTTTCACCACCTTCCCCAACTATTGTCAGACGCAGCCCCGTGCCTTTATCAAAGTACGTTTTATTGCGCGCCGCAGCCTTGTCAAACGCCTTAGCGAGATTTCCCGCAGGCCCATTTACTTTCGAACGCCAATCAAATATCGCTCGTACCGACCCCGCTTCCGCCAAACGAGTAGAGACGCGGCGATACTGCAAGGCTGTTAGAGTCAGTTTATCAATCAGCTTCTGATACCTGAGTTCCTCTATAAGGTTACGTTCCTCTCTTGAATCCACAGCCAGATCGTATAACTCCACCGGCTGCGCTGCCCCTTCTCGCAACAAACTGGCTCCAAAAAACAGCTTCCAATTCTCCACCCGCATGGCCACCGCAGCGGGATCAGACTTCGCTTCCTTGTGATCGTTGAAAAACAACGGAGGCCGATTCCGAAGAGCTTGCCCCCTTAAGGCTGGCAGCACACTTACGCTATCCTCCGCACCCTTGCCGCCGGTCCCCAAATTCGGCAACTTGACTCCAGCCATCTCAGCAAAAGTAGCATACATGTCTGTGAGGCCAATAATCGTATCATTTGATTGACCGGGTGTATCGGTTCGCCCGTCGCCCACACCGCCCGCCGGCCATGCCGCAATAAACGGAACCCGATGCCCCCCCTCATAACAACTACCCTTGTTACTGCGAAATGGACCAGTAGCAATATTACTATTTTTTTCGGCCCCATTATCGCTGGTAAAAATAACTAAAGTATTTTCAATTAGTTTACTCTTTGGCCGTCTTGGATCAGGTGTTGCTTCCAGCCAGTCGATCAATCGCCCCAAAGCAACGTCATTCTCATAAATGTAATCATGCCGTGCATCCATAGGTGCCCCGCTTTTGGCACGGGCTGCACCAGCCACAGGTTTACCACCTATTTTATCATCTGGCGTGTAAGGGCCATGGTTGGAATTAGCAGGGTAATATAAAAAGAAAGGCTGCTTCTTGATTTCCGGCTCTTGTATATGACCGTTCAAAAACTCCAGTGCATGATGCGAATGCCGGCTCCCGAGCTTGGTAAGCACATAGGCATTGTCACCATCAGCCACGAGTTGTTTACCAGCCTTAGTGGCTCCGACCGCAATACGTCCGTGCAAATGCCCAGGGCCAATGGTTTGCATGGGACGATTACGCTTGGCAGGATTACGATGATTGCCACTCGGTCCAGAAGTGCCGTGCGAGCGGGAGGTGTATCGTGCGAAATCAAAGCCGTGATCCAATGGCGTGGTGTGCAGCGGTTGGGTAAGATCGGCATCAGACCAGCCGGCGGCCGGCTTGCCGTTGCTCTGACGGTAGCGCAAGCCTACGTGCCATTTGCCGACTAATCCGGTATGATAACCGACATCGCGCAACATACTGGCTACAGTCGGGCGATCCGCCTCGATCAAGGGATCGCCCTGTGCGCCGAAAAGTACCCACCATTTCATCCGGCTGCGCCACGGGTAACGCCCCGTAAGCAAGCCATAGCGAGTAGGTGTACAACGTGAGGAAGGGGTATGGGCATCAGTAAATCGCACGCCCATCCGTGCTAATCGTTCCATTTGCGGTGTGTGCAACTGAACATCATTAGCGTTACCGGTAAAATCCTGATAGGCACTAGTATCTCCCATGCCCATATCATCAGCCATAAAAAAGATAATGTTAGGCCTACTGGACGCATTAAGCGATACGACAAGCAGAAAAAGTATTAAAACGAAACGGATCACAGCAGGGAGCCTGCACGAAAGTTAGACCGGAGGCAACTCCACGCCGATCTGTTCAAAAATACCACGAGGTGCCCCCCCCCGGAACGGGGTCGGGACGGATTTCAGTCAGACCAGCTTCACTAACCTTGTAAAAAAAATAATGGGCTGGAATGTTCACCAATTTACCAGTAGCAGCCACCGGCTCAAAACCCGGAAAATCCAGTCTCCTAGTATGCGTACCTCCCTGCCGCCAAAATACAGCAAAAGAACCATCCTCAAGTAGTTCAGGTTCGTCATGATCATAATGCCAATCAGGAAATCCACCATATAATGCGGCTAAAAATTCCAGAACCATTGGCTTACCCATCTTTGTAACTGGGGTAATAAACTGCACACCTTCAGAAAGAGACGATCCGATGACTTCTAGATCGTGCTCCTTAAGCGCAGCCATATACTGAAGCAGGGCAGCCGGAACAGACGTATTCATTTCACATTCGAATCAGAATAGACGAGTTCGATCTGACTCCAATAAGCAGCTTCGTGGGACCACCCCGTTGCCCGATTCTGTAACTCGATAGCCACCGATTTGCCCGCGTACTTTGCAAGATCCACTTCAAACTGCCGCCACTTTGTTTCCTCGATGTCCTTACTGAGGGCTTGCATGCCGTTTATCAAAACGACCAGCTTCCAATTGCCTTTTGGATTATTGGTGACCTCTAATTTGAGAGTGGTTTTCTTTCCCTTAGGCACATCGATTTTCCGGGATAGCACACAGGGAACGGTCTTACTGAGCGGGTGCGTCAATAACACGTTTTGTCGACCAGCCCATTGGCCCCGTAATCCGGGTTTCATTTTAGGGCCGCCCCAGTCGCGAACCTTCCAACCGGGAGCGAAAATCGCGACATCGACAGCTAAATTCGTTCCTGCCCTAGGGGCGTTTTGGGGCTTTGCATTGGTAACCCGCGATCCCTTTGCCGGCTTCGAGGTTGCGGTTTTCGGATAGGGCATTTTGGCATCCACTTCACGATGCCAGTCATGAAGCATCTTTAGGAGCTTCGCAGTGATATCCGGTTGGGACTCGGAGAGATCGTTCTGCTCGCCAAGGTCCTTTTCCAAATCGAAGAGCTGTACGCTCCCGTTCTCGTAGTATTCGAGTAACTTGTACTTCCCCAACCGTATCGCCCCGCCGGGACTTTGGTAACCGTGGTTGCTATAATGGGGAAAGTGCCAATAGATGGCACCCCGGTCATGGGTCTTGCCGCGAAGGGCGGGCAGGAAGCTGACTCCGTCGACATGCTGCTCGGGCAAGGTGGGCAAGCCCATCATTTCGAGCAAAGTCGGGTAATAATCGGTTCCCGTGACCAAGGCGTCCGAAGTGGTATTGGGCTTAATTTTGCCAGGCCAATGAACAACCAACGGCACGCGTATTCCACCCTCATAATTCCAGCCCTTGGCTCCCCGCAAAGGAAGGTTGGATGAAGCAAATCGGCTATCGAGAGAGTTTCTGGGGTGATTGATTCCTCGATACTGATTCGATGCGGACATGCCCCCGTTGTCCGCCGTGAATATCACGATGGTGTTCTTTTCCAGTCCGAGTTCCTTCAACTTCGCTCGGATGCGGGCCAGGCTTTCATCCGTTGCCTCAAGCATGCCGGCAAACTCAACGTTGTCCTGCTTTTGTTTCACCCACCAAACGCGTGCATCCTGATGAGCCTGCAGTTTGTCATTCTCCGCCAGCGCCTTAAGTTCTTCTTTCGTGAGTGGAGGCCCGTCAGGATTGGATTCGAGAATGAAGTCCGGCCCTTCTAGTTCCGGCATCGCCGCGAGCTTCTTTCGATATTTATCCACCAAATCCGGGCGCCCCTGGATCGGGTCGTGCACTGCGAAGTGTTCGAGATGCACAAAGAAGGGCTTATCCTTGTTGCGCTCAATGAAATCCAACGCAGCATCGGTCAGTTTGTCTGTGTAGTAGTCACCTTTTTTCGCCGGAAGCTTCTCATTATAAGCACCGCCAAAAGGGTAGTGATAGGAACGCACCCACCCCGTGATCTCCTCATCGAAACCATAGGCCTTTGGATCCACCCTCAGATGTGCCTTACCGTAGTTCGCGGTGGCGTAGCCATGGCGCTTGAGTGTCTCGGCTAAAGTGACCTCCTCGTCCGGCAAAGCGGTGAGCTTCTCCCCGTGATGTAGCAGCTCGTAATCCCGCTCGGGACGTCCTCCCAACCACTCCGTCAAATTGATGCGGGCCGGGTACTTGCCCGTCAGGATACTGGCCCGACTAGGCGAGCAGACATGACAGGTCGAGTAGGCGTTGTCGAATAGGATGCCTTCCTTTGCCAACTGATCGATGGCGGGAGTTTCATGGAACTGACTGCCATAGCAACCAACGTCCCGCTGCCCCAGATCATCGACGAGAAAGAATACGACGTTGGGTTTCCGTTTTTTCTCCGCGCCGAAGGTAAAGTTTCCCGGCAGTAAGGTTATAAGAATGAATGCAACTATCAGCGCTGAATATTTCATATTTATCTTATCTACTTTTTGGGTTCGCCATTTGTTGAAGGCAACCATTTGGAAAGTTTAGTTTTTTGTGGTGAGTACTTGGGGGTCAAGGCAAGATTTGTCCATTCATTCGGATCGCGTTCGTGATCATAGAGTTCCTGACCTCCGTCGCGATACCGGATATAGCGCCAGTTGCCCATTTGCACGGCATGATTATTTAATCCGTGGGTAATAACTACCGGACGCTCCCATTTCACTTCTGGATTCCGCAAAAGAGGCATAAGGCTTTGACCATCCAAACCTTTTCGTTTGGGTAGCCCACAAAGGTCGATAAGCGTGGGATAAATATCGATCAGGCTGACCGGCCGATGGCATATTTTATCTTTCGCCACGTCTTCAAGGTTGCGAGCGACCTTAAAGGGAGCTGAAAAAATAATGGGCGTCCGCGTGGAAACGTCCCACAAGGCATGTTTTCGCCAATGCTCCTTCTCCCCCAGATGCCAACCGTGGTCTCCCCACAAGACGACTATAGTGTTGTTCGCATGCCCACTGAGATCCAGAGCATCAAGCACCCGACCAATCTGGGCATCAGCAAAACTGATCGTGGCAAGGTAGGCTTGAATGGCTTTTCGCCACTGCTTGTTTGCGGTCACGTTTGCATGATCTCCATCCGGTTTCACCGCAAAGCTCCTCTCACCCGAAGGGTCGTAAACTTCCCGGGCCAGCTTCTTGCCAAAAGCCGGAAGGTCATCTAAGTCACCTATCTTGACCAGTGGAAGTTCAACATCAGCCAGCGGGTGCAGATCGAAATATTTTTTAGGAACCTTCCAGGGCAAGTGCGGCTTGGTCAGGCCATAGGCAAGAAAGAAGGGTTTCTTCTGAGGTTTCTTCAGTTCAGAGATAACCCAATCGGCAGTCTTTCCATCAAACATTTCACGATCGTAACAATCAAGAGAACCCCAAGGCGCCCAGGCAGACTTTGGCAAATCTTTGTCAGTTTTGTCGCGAGGCCGACTGGAAGTAGTCGGCTTGAAATAGGCATCCCAAGAATCCCGGTCATAAGCGGAAGTGCCGTGAAAAATCTTTCCAGCGCCTCGAACAGAATATCCAGCAGCCCTAAAATACTGCATCAAGGTAACGGCATCCGGAAGCTTATCTCTAAGCTTCTCTCCATTTCCGTATACACCTGAATTATACGGGGCCACACCCGTTAAAAGACTAATCCGAGAAGGATTGCAAAGGGGTGCGGAGCAATAGGCTCGGGTAAAGGAAACCCCACGCTTTGCCAGCCGATCAATGTTGGGGGTCTTCGAATTGGGATGACCTCCTAGATGCCCAACCCAGTCGCGCAAGTCATCGACTGCGATAAAGAGCACGTTAGGACGAGCCAACAGATCAACTGCAAAAAAGGAAAGTAGTAGAAGGTACTTCAAAACGTTTACGGCTTGGGATCAACCTGCCATTTCTTGTTACGTCGCAGTCCATAATAAGGATAATAATCCCAAGGAGCATCCAAACCCAACGCTCGAGGATCTTTGGTATGAACAAGATGCTCCTGCAATTCGGCTGCCAGCTTCTTTTGGGTTTCGGCGTACTCGGGTTTGCCGGCAAGATTGATGACTTGGCCGGGATCTTTGGTGACATGGTAAAGTTCCTCGGCCGGACGCTTAGCGAAGGCAAGATTGTAAAATTGCTTGAAGTCAACTTTGTCCTTGTTGTCCATGAGAAGAGACTTGGTGGGCGAGGAATCAACTTCACCGAAGGGAATGTAGCGTGCACAGAATTCACGGTCCGGGTTGCCCGCCGGCCAGCGGTCAGGCTTGTGATTGAGGATATACATGTAGTCCTTGGTACGGATCGCCCGAGATGGATAACCCTTTCCTCCCTTACGACACCCGTCGTGACGCTCCATAGCAATAAAAGCAGAAACCCGAGCAACCTCAGGCTTGTTCTCAAAAATATCCTGTAAACTGGATGCAATCATCATATCAGGAACCACCAAACCGGCCGCCTTGAGAAAGGTTGGAGCAAGAGAACTAAGGTTCACAGGCCCGGGGAAGACGCGACCAGAATTCTTGATTCCTTTAGGCCAACGGATAGCAAGAGGGACACGTGACCCTTGATCATGAAGGCTCGCCTTAGCTCGAGGAAAGGGCATGCCGTGGTCGCTAGTCACCACCACTATGGTGTTATCGAGTTGGCCCGCTTTTTCCAAGGACTTTAAGGCTCGAGCAACCATTTGATCGAAATGCTCAATCTCAACGTAGTAGTCCAGAATATCACTCCGCACAACGGGATGGTCAGGAAAGATTTTCGGAACTATCACTTTGGCCGGGTCTTTACCTGTTCGCTTACCCGCACCCAACTCAAATCCGCGGTGAGGCTCGCTTGTGCCCAGCCAGAAGCAAAACGGCTGATCTTTCTTAACTTGCGCCAGGAAGTCATCGAAGTTAGCCGCATAATCAGTGTTTCTCATGGCTCTAAAAGGAGGCTTCAATCGGCGCTCCTGAAATTCCTTACCCGCCGGATTAGAATCACGACCACCTGCCTCAAGACGACCCGGGCTCCATCCTTTTCCTGTAAAGCCGGTAGCATAACCTGATTCTTTGAGTAATTCCGCGTAGGTAAGAAACTTCTTGGGCAGAGTACTGTGGATATTGCCTGCTTCTTCCAGTCTCCAAATAGGTTGACCGGTTAAAATCGCACTGCGCGAGGGACCACAAGTGGGGGCATCGCAAAAGGCGTGAGTAAAGCGGATGCCTTCGCGGGCCACACGATCAAAGGCAAGAGTTTGAACCACCGGATCACCATTGGCTCCGGTATGGGCATAGGATTGATCATCCGAAATACAGAATAGTATGTTCGGTGGGGCGGCAATTAGGCCTAGCGGAGGAAATAATAAAACTAAAAAGTAGAAAACCAACCTCATGATTAGCTAAACAAAAACTAGTCCAGATTAGAATGCATATCCTCCTTAGTGGGTGTCTTGGAGGAAACACCATCCTTGGGAATCTTCACTTTGGCCGTCCAAAGGATAGCATTAAGCATCAATTTACGATTGTCATCGTTCTGCCAATTCATGTGCACGTGACCGCCGGTAAAACCAAATCCACGCCCGCCATCAGCACGTTCGTAAGCCCAAGCAACGTGCTGGCTCTCCCCATTAGCCACTGCCTTACGAACGGCCGGATTTCCACTGCGAGCACCATCTTTACGCCGAAGAGTTTTGGCTGGAGGTAAATCCGTAAGAATAGGCGTCACTCCTTTAAGACCTTCCACAAAACGCATATGGTAATACCATTCGTCATTTACACTGTAAGGTTTAACTCCATTCCAAATCTCATGTTTTTGAGGCTTAAAGTTAGGCACCCAATGCGGATTCACGCTCCAGTGCAGATCGCAGAATCCGCCCATCCACTCGAGGAATTTGTTTCCGGGATCACCCTTAATAGCTTCAGTAGCCCAGTGAATCATCACTACACCTTTGCCTTTTTTCATGAGGGCATCAAATTCCTTGAGCTTAGGGTTAAGTACATGCCCTCCATGACCAGTACAAAAAATGACTATGGTAGATGCATCATCCAAAACGGACTCATCTTTAGGATACCCT
Organism: uncultured Verrucomicrobiota bacterium; assembly: GCA_902551155.1. Taxonomy (GTDB): domain Bacteria; phylum Verrucomicrobiota; class Verrucomicrobiia; order Limisphaerales; family UBA1100; genus UBA1100. The sequence continues at coordinate 23,747 of CACDBG010000022.1, forward strand.
ACATCCTTGAGGACTACCGCCTCGACAGAAAGGTCCGATTCATTAAGAGCCTTTGCCAGAAGCATATTCCCTGCACGGTGTTCATGAGCCAGTCGGCCATGACTTGGCTTTCCAGAGATGAAAACCACTTTAGCCTTTTCAGCCGCCTCGTTGACTGCACCGCACAATAGGCCAGTCAACACACATAGGTTCAGAATCAGTCTTTTCATTTTCAAATTAACTCGCTTATTCAGTGCCAGGTAAACTGATTATTTTAACTTCATTCCAATAAGCCCATTCATTACGCCAGCCCGAAGGCTGGTTCTCCAATTGGAGCTTAATCTTTTTACCTGCGTACCTAGAAAGGTCAACCGTATGAGTGAGCCACTCATTTTGAACAGTTTTTGAAGAAACCGGTGCTTCTGAAACAATTTTCCCATTTACTCTAACACGCAACAACCAATCTCCATGCGGATGATGACTAACCACGGTCGTAAGGATAGTTTTTTTATTCCTTGGAACATCAAACTCCCTACTTAATTCAGAGGGGACCCCGCGCTTCAAGGGATGGGTTTGAACCGCAGATCGATTTCTAAAAGCAGAATGATGAACCACTCCTCCTTCCCCAACATTTTTTACTGAAAAACCCGGTGCCACTTTTTTAATCACATTTTGCCAGGGCTTTTTACGTGCAGGGACACTCACTTGCCCTAAAATTCGTCGCGGCACAAACTCCTGCAACTTAGGCATCTTGGAACTCACCGCCAAGGTCAAAGCTTTTTCCTGATTCTCGGGCACCATTGGCTCCAAGGCCAACCAAAGCATACGCGGGATGTTATGATCTTCCACGTCTTCCTCATGGGCTGCCAAAGATTCTAAAATAGACCAGCGCTGCCCGAAAGGTAATCGTTGCAATGCGGCGGCCAAGTAAAGCCGTACTACAGGTGATTTATCACTTTTAGCTAAATCATTGAATTTATCCAGGGCTCTGGGCGAAGGCTTTTTATCTTCGCACAAAAACTGAATCGACCAAGCTCGAACATACTCATCAGAATGGGAAAGCAGCTCAATCAATCGTGCCCCCCCTTTTGCCTTTAAACCTCCAGTCACGTGAAGAGCCCATAAAGCCCGCAAGCGTTTGGCTTGGGTTTTCGCTTGTCTGAGCATCTCTTCAAGCCTTAGGTAAACCTTAGACGCATCCAGTTTACCGACAATTGCCCGATGATGAAGAATAACACGAGCATGACGCACATACCAATCGTTGGAATGCTTCTGCATCTCAACCAGTTCCAGATCACTCAATGAACGAAGATTAGGCCGCTTAATGGGCTTAGTGCCTTTTGGCATAATTCGGTAAACCCGGCTTGAATTCGGAAACTTAACTTCATTTCCACATATATTCTGATCGTGCCAATCAAGAATATAGACCCCCCCCTCAGGACCCATTTCCACACTAAAACCAACCCAGGCAAGGTCATTGGCCGGCATGAAATCCTCTCCATGCTTTCCAATAAAGCTCGAACCCTTTGGCACCATATAGTCAGTCAACACACTGTGCTGGTGAATGTTGCACATAAAAAGCTGATCCCGATATTTCTCGGGAAAAACATCCGCTAGATAAAACCTAGCTCCCCCATGAGCCGACTTGTGAACGTGATCTCGAATCGTTTTAATATTATCATAAACAAAACGGTTCACGTTTTGCCTGCTTTGCTTGTGATAAACCCCCCCTTGAACGATATGAAACAAGTGAGGAATTACACAGCAGGTGGCAAAACCCTGTCCGTGATCGTTAAAATCGAAGCCCCACGGATTGGATAATCCCTCGGCAAAAACCTCAAACTCTTCACTGACAGGATGCCAACGCCAGATACCTCCATCAATATACTGCCGCTCACTCTCCGGAGCACCCGGCTTACCTACCTGTGAACGTGTGAATACACCGTGACAGCCATAAAGCCATCCGTCAGGACCCCAAATAAAACTATTCAATGTCTCATGTCGATCCTGGATGCCCCAACCATCAAGTAAAACTTTAGGATCACCATCGGGCTTATCATCCCCATCGGCATCAGGAATAAAAATCAGTTCAGGCGGCTTGCCGACATAAACCCCACCCATTCCAACGGCAATACCAGAGCTAAAAGTTAGTTTATCAGTAAATAGTTTTTTGTTATCAAAAACACCATCTCCATTTACGTCCTCAAATATCTGGATCCGGTTACGTTGATCCTCACTGTGAGCCCTGCGCGTTTGATAATTAAAATTTTCAAGAGTCCATAAACGGCCGCGATCATCAAAGCAAAAGGCAATACACTCACCTATATCAGGTTCAGCGACAAAAGCAGTGACTTCAAACCCTTCAGGCACCGTCATTTTCTTTATTGCCTCGGCAGGACTTAGGAATTTGGCGTTACTCGTAGG
>CACDBG010000023.1 GCA_902551155.1 uncultured Verrucomicrobiota bacterium
GAACGTGGGCCAGGTAAGATGTCTCCCTTTACCATTCCGATGTTAATTTTAAATATGGCCTCTGGTGTGTTTTCGATTTACTACGGCCTACGTGGTCCCAATGTGGCCACTTGCAGTGCTTGTGCCACCAGTACTCATGCATTGGGTGAAGCATGGAGGACGATAAAAATGGGTGATGCCAAGGCGATTTTTGCCGGTGGAGCTGAGGCAGCTGTGGTGCCTATGGGCATGGGTGGTTTTGCGGCAATGAAGGCTATGAGTACGCGCAATGATGACCCGAAAAGGGCCTCTCGTCCCTTCGATAAAGATCGAGATGGTTTTGTGATGGGTGAGGGGGCTGGGGTGCTGGTTTTAGAAGAAATGGACCACGCCATTATGCGTGGAGCAAAAATATACTGTGAGATAGTTGGCTATGGGAATACTGCGGATGCCAACCATCTAACTGCTCCAGATCCTGATGGTAAAGGAGCTGCACGTTGTATGCAGATCGCTTTACGGAGCGGAGGATTGGATACTGACAACATTGATTATATTAATGCTCATGGTACTAGTACTCCTCAAGGTGATATATGTGAAACCAAGGCAATTCGTACTGTTTTTAAGGAGCATGCTGATAAGCTTGCTGTAAGCTCCACCAAAGGTTCTACCGGTCATATGCTTGGTGCAGCAGGTGGTGTGGAAATGGTACTTACGGCAAAGGCATTACAAACGGGTATCGCACCGCCCACCATAAATCTGGAAAATCAAGATCCCGAGTGTGATCTCGATTACGTGGCCAATGAAGCACGTGAGATGGAGATAAATGCGGCCCTAAGTAACTCCTTTGGTTTCGGTGGGCATAACGCGACCATTGCCGCGACCAAGTTTCACGGTTACGCTGCCAGAACAGCCTAAAGGCTGAAGGCAGGAAATGAACTTTCTTTCGCTCATTGAGCACAAACGTGATGGCGGTGAGTTATCGCCTGAAGTTATTGATGAGCTCATTAAGGCATATTCGTCGGATTCCATTCCAGACTATCAAATGGCTGCTTTCCTCATGGCGGTGAACATCCGCGGCATGAGCTCTGATGAAACTCGTGCCCTAACACTGGCCATGCGTGATAGTGGTTCAGTGTTTCAGTTTCCAGAAGACGAACGCCCAATCGTTGATAAACATTCCACCGGAGGGGTTGGCGACAAGGTTTCCTTGGTGTTGGCCCCTCTACTTGCGTGTCTTGGGTATCGGGTGCCAATGATTTCAGGGCGCGGGCTTGGAATTACAGGTGGTACTCTGGATAAATTGGAGAGTATCCCCGGTTTCAGCACCCAATTGTCTGTAGGTCAGATTATTGCCCAAGTTCAATCGATCGGGGTGGCGATGGGAGGGCAAACTGCTGAAATCGCCCCGGCAGATCAGCGATTGTATGCATTACGTGATGTTACCGGCACCGTGCCGTCGATTCCGTTGATCACAGCTAGTATTCTCTCCAAGAAATTAGCCGAAGGTCTGGATGCACTGGTGATGGATGTAAAATATGGTGGTGCTGCATTCATGCGTGAGCGTGATGAGGCACAGGCTTTGGCTAAAACGATTATGGTTTTGGCAGCTGAGTGTGGTGTAGAATGTAGCGCTTTATTAACTGATATGAATACTCCCCTTGGACGTGCGGCGGGCAATTGGCTGGAGGTCAAGGAATCCGTTATGTTTCTTGAAGGCAATGGACCGATAGATTTGGAAGAGCTGGTGATTTCTTGCGCTGACCAACTTCCCGGTTGCAATGCTGAGCGTGCCTCTGCCGAACTCGAAAGTGGCCGTCCACGCGAAAAGTTCACCGAACTACTTTCCGCTCAAGGTGCTGACTTGGTTGCTTTTGAAACTAAATTAAAGCTGGATTCTACAGCACCCGTTGTGCGGGAGTTCTCAATGAGGGAGCGAGGCTATCTCTCTCGTTGTGACGCCCGGGTGATCGGAGAAGTCGTTCGGGATCTTGGGGGAGGCCGGCAGACGAAGGAATCGAAAATCCACCCTGAAGTGGGTCTCGACCAAATACTTAAACCAAACGAGCGCGTAAATGGCCCTCTTTGCCGAATTCACGCCCGTTCGGAGAAAGATGCAGACATTGCCGAGGAGCGGTTAATGTCTGCTTTTGAGGTTGTAGACGGAGAAGTTGGTAAATTTGAACTTATTTCTGAAATATTGAGGTAAATATTGAGGTAAATATTGGGACTTTCTGTCCCCTTGACAGGTCCGAATAATACTGGCAGTCTCCGCGGTTCCCTCAATTGGATTCTGGGGTTATTGGACATTTTTTACCAATTTTAGGCTGATTTCATGAAACGTACATTTCAACCTTCAAATTTGAAGCGGGCCCGAAAGCATGGCTTTCGTAGTCGTATGGCGACCAAAGGTGGCCGGGCTATTCTCAAACGTCGTCGGCAAAAGGGCCGAACTCGTCTTACTCCTGCCTGAAGATGAATACGCCGGCCCGGCTGAGGCTGACGCGTGCGATGCGGATTCGTCATCGAGCCGATTTTGCACGTCTCAAGCAGCAGGGTCAGCGACTTGCACGTGGTTGTATCGTACTTAATTGGCAGGAACTTTCACCCGGAGCAAATTCAAGATTCGCCGTGATTACAACCCGCAAACTTGGCAAAGCCGTCACTCGTAATCGATGTCGTCGCCTTTTACGTGAGTGTTTTCGCTTACATCAGCGAGAATTCAAGACGCCTGTGGAATTGGTTCTGATTGCCAGAGCCTCAATGGTCGGGCAATCCTACGGGCAGGTGGAAAAAGTTTACCTGAATCTATTGCGTCAAGCTAAGCTGATCAACTAAGTGAATCTGCTACAACATTTGCTCTTGGGTTTGCTCCGCTTTTACAGGTGGGCCATTTCACCGATACTCACGGCTTTTGCGGGCGGGTGCATCTGCCGGTTTGAACCCAGCTGTTCCCAGTACGCTTCTGAATCGGTCCGAAAGCTCGGATCGATTCGTGGGTCATGGTTGACTTTAAAGCGCTTGGGTCGCTGTCATCCATGGGGTGGGTGTGGGCACGATCCGGTGCCGGAAGTAAAGGAGACAGCTACCTAATGGACCGCACCGGAAAAATAATTCTTGCTGCTTCGATATTACTGCTTATTGCCGGGCCAATATTCCAGAGTAAATTTGGGCCGAAGTCGAAGCTGCCAGTTTCTGACGCTAATGCGTCCATAAATGGGACTAATCTAGTCTCACAAACGAATGGTCAGCCCTCTGTGGTTGAGCCAAACCCGATTGAGGGTGAAGTTAAGAATACCAATGCAGTACCAGTCAGTCCTTCAACTAATGCTGTTCCAGTAAACCCTGAAACAGGATCTAAAACTCCACTGACTCCGGAAGAGCCGGAACAGACAGAAGTTTTGGAAAATGAATTTGTGAAGTTCACCTTCACCAATCGCGGGGGTGGGGTTAAAAAAGTAGAACTTAAGAAATATTTAAAAGAGGTTGGGCGTAATGCAACGAATGCTGAACCAGTGGAATTAAGGATGGATCGGGGTCGATTACCCTTATTGGCATTTGAACCCAAAACTGGCGATATAAATGATAACACTCCTGATGCTCCAAGACCGTATGCGCAGCAGTTAAATTATGTGTTAAATCAGGATGGAACAAATATTGTTGCTACTAGTACGTATGGAAATTTTGAAATTAGAAAAATATTTTCTCTACAAGCTGATTATCAATTAAAAACAACAATTCAGTTAGTCAATCGGTCAGAAAATCCAAGTTTAGAGAATGATTTCTTTCTGGTTGCTGGTGCCGGGTTTGAACCTCCTTCTACTTCTCAATTAATGGGCCTTAATTTCGGAGCCATGTGGTTTAATGGGGACGAAGAAATAAAGGTTGGTCCATCAGAAATGTTGGGTAATACCGAAACAGATGCCTCGGGGTGGTTTGATAATAAGCCAATGGGTTGTAGTTGCATCCCTGGCGGGGATCCACGGAACAATTACAATGCTGGTGCGGGGAACGTATTTTGGTTGGGGGCTTATAGCCGATTTTTTATTCAGGCATTAATTCCTGAGAAACCTGGGCAGTCAGTGCATGTGAACCAGTTCCGCCTCAATTCGATGAGCAAAGAGGAATTGGGGGATGCTCAGGTTAAAATCAAGAACAATCAAAAAGCCTGGGAAGCCGTCTTGAGGGTAGAGGTTCCGCCACTTCCGGCCGGTGGCACTAATCAAATTAATTACATTCTTTATACTGGCCCCAAGGAGTACGATCGCTTGAGGGAAATTGGAACAGCTTATGGCGGTAATCAATTTCACCGAATCATGGGATTTGGTAAGTGGTTTGGTTGGGTTGCAGAGGGACTTCTGAGGTTAATGAAATGGATGGCTCCAAGTCTTGAATTTTTGGAGTCGATCAAGATCAGCAGCTGGGCTCTTGCAATTATCTGTATCACCTTGGCCATTAAACTGGTTTTCTGGCCGATTACTGCAAAGAGCACGCGAGCCATGAAAAAGATGGCGGCAGTAAACGCTAAGATGATGCCTGAGATTACCAAGATCAGGGAAAGGTATAAGAACGATTATCAGAAGATGAATATGAAGATGATGGAGACCTATAAAAAGTATGGGGTTAATCCATTATCACAGGTTGGCGGATGTTTGCCGATGTTAATTCAGATTCCGATTTTCTTTGGATTTTTCACCATGTTGCGAAGCGCGGTTGAATTACGTGGCGCTGAGTTTCTCTGGGCCTCAGATCTTTCCTCACCTGATACCATTGCAACACTGGCCGGCTTTCCGATTAATATTATGCCGCTTTTGATGACGGCCACGATGTTTTTGCAAATGCGCCTGCAGCCTCCTTCTCCTGGAATGGATCCTACCCAGCAGGCAATGATGAAGTATATGCCCTTGATGTTTGTTGTTTTCTTTTACTCCGCCTCTTCAGGCCTGTGTCTCTATTGGACGGTGCAAAATGTACTGACTATTATCCAAACCAAGTTGACAAAGGTGGATCCTGAAGCAGGCGGTAAAGGTAATACTCAAGTGGAAGTGATTCCACCCAATAAAAAACGAAAAAGAACCTAAATTATGACTATGTCTACTAAACCCAAATCCATTCTGGAAGACATGCTGAATCACCTTGGCTTTGATGCTTCGGTGGAAGAGACTACGTTAGATAGCGGCAGCTTGTTGAATGTAAAAACCGAAGATGATCCCGGCCGTTTAATTGGTCGTCAGGGGCGGACCTTAAGTGATCTGCAATACCTTACCAATCGCCTATCTATTGTGCAGGATAAGGAGGCTGCCAAAGTAACGGTAGATGTTGGTAATTACCGCACTGAAAACCGGGAGAGCTTGATAAAAAAAGCCAATGAAGCAGCCGAAAAGGCGCGTCGCTGGGGTGAAGTGGTAGAAATGGAACCATTGAATGCCTTCGATCGACGAGTGGTGCACGAAGCTCTCAAAGAGGTGGAAGATGTGACCACAGAATCTATTGAGGTAGAGGATACCAACAAGAAGATGATTCTGGTTCGACCTACTGCAAGTTAACCAAATATAACCTTTTAAACTCTCAGTGCGGGTCATTAAATGGCCCGTTTTTTTATTTAAATTGGAAAACTATGTCTTTGGGGTCATTTATTAGAATATTATGTTAATTATTTAATACATGGCACGCTGCATGCTCTGTACGCGTGCGTGTCATTAAAACAAATTAATCAAAATGAAGGCCGGGGCTTCGAGGAAGCTTCTCAACAGCTTTTGCTGGATATTGCTATGGAATCTTCATTGCGTGAATTAAATCAAATGGCAAACCCTTCCCCAAAACCCGCTAGTTTATCCGGGTATTACCAGAGTCTTCATGAATGGCGTTCACCGGCATCAAGTGAATTCAAGAATTAAGCAATCCCTTTCAAATAAGCGAAAATTAGCTTGGGTAAATCATTGCTGTATCCACCTTCAAGGATATTGGCCAAAGGTTTTTTGAGAGATCGTAGTTGCTGGCCAATCCATTGATAATCATCAATCTCAAGTTGCTGTTGGCAGAGAGGATCTCTTTTGTAGGCGTCAAAACCGGCTGAGACACAGATCAGGTCCGGGTCAAATTTATTCATTTCTGCTAATGCCGCCGAAGCGGATTTGCGCCAGATGAGATTAGAGCTATTTGGAGCTACGGTAAAATTGTGGCAGTTATCAAAACTCTCGGATCCGGTGCCCGGGTATGCCGGATGTTGGTGGATAGAAAAGAAAGCGGTTCCGTCGACTTTTCTCAAAATATCTTCAGTGCCATTACCGTGGTGAACATCAAAATCAAACACGGCTACTTTTTTTACGCCAGCTGAACGCGCTGCAAGGGCTGTAATTGCGATACTGTTGAAAAAGCAAAATCCCATTGCTTTTTTCTTTGTTGCGTGATGTCCCGGCGGGCGGAATAGGGAGAAATTAGGTTTATTCTTCTGGGCAAGCTCAAGTGCACGAAGGGCTCCTCCTACAGATCGTCGTGCATGGGCATCAATATCCGGGTAATTAGGAGTGTCCGCGTCGAAAGCGTCGATGGGGTTCTCCACCAAATGTATATGCTCTACTATATGGGCTTTCTCTATGAGGCTTTCCTTGGCTAAGGCGGGTTTGTCCCAGATAACTTCAATTTCCTTCTGAGCGCGTAAGAATTCAAGGGTGGCGGCTATGCGTTGAGGACGTTCGGGATGTCCTTGTTGCGAATAGTTCAAACAACGCTTATCAGTAATTACGTGCACATTGGCTAGTGTGCGCGAATGTTTGGGATGCGTCCACTGTGAACAACCTTCGTTTTCCGCAGGAGCTGTCGCATCTTATCCTCTTAGAGCGCTGTTTGTGCCGGAATATAAGGTCAAATTTGAGGTCTTTGAAGGGCCAATGGATCTTCTACTTTACCTGGTAAAGAAGGAGGAGGTGGATATTTATGAGGTCAACCTAACAAAGGTCGCCCGCGAGTTTATCGAGTATGTGGATCTAATGCGGGAGTTTGATATTGAGATAGCCGGCGAGTTTCTTGTGATGGCTAGCACGCTCATGTACATTAAGAGTAAGGAACTTTTGCCGGTTGATCAGCAGGTTCAGACAGATGACGAAGAAGAAGGAGAGGATCCTCGATGGGAACTCATCCGAAAGCTGGTCGAATATAAGAAATTCAAGGACGCAGCTGATAAACTGGGCACACTGGAGCATAAGCAGGAGGATGTTTATCCGCGTTTACCTGCTAAGCAGCAGTTTGAGATGCCTGAGGACCGAGGGCCTGACTTGAAAGTCAGCATATTCGACCTTATCAATGCGGTTAATGATGTCATAAAGCGTGTGGAGGTGCGTAACGCGGGCACTAGTCAAATTCAAGATGAACAATTTACCGTCGCTGAAAAAATTCAGGTTTTGCGTGATCATTTGACTAATCAACCGCGGTTTGTTTTTACCGAGCTATTTGCTTCAGCCGCCAGTCGAAATGAAATCGTTGCAACCTTCCTTGCGCTTTTGGAATTGATCAGACTCAAACAGTTGAAAATAGAACAAGAAACTAGCTTTGGAGAAATTATGATTAGCGAAGGGGATGGGGAAGATGAATTTGATCCTTCAACTGCCAATACCTCAAACACTACTGCAGTAGTTACTGATTAATCCATGGACCTAAAGGACATCCTAGAGGCAATTCTTTTTTCCTCGCAAAAACCCCTGAGCGCTAAGGAATTGCAAGATATTCTTAGGCAGGCTGGAGAAACCGGTGAGAGTGATTCTGCTGATTTTACAAAGACTAAAGCCGCCGCGATTACCAAAGTGCTTGAAACCTTAGCGGAGGAGGTTGCTCAACTGAATCGACCTCATCATCTGGTTTGTGTAGCTGGAGCTTGGCAGTTTGTAACACAAACTAATTATGCCCCTTGGGTGCGGGCTTTGGTCGGAATAAAAAACCGGCCAACACGTTTGTCTAAGCCTGCACTGGAGACATTGGCTATTATCGCTTACCGCCAACCCATTACCCGGGCGCAAATGGAGGAAATACGTGGAGTGTCTGTGGATGGGGTAATCGGGACATTGACTGAACGATTGCTGGTCGAGGTGGTTGGGCGTGCTGATGTGCCCGGCAGGCCCCAGACCTATGGAACTACTCAAACATTTCTCGAGTATTTTGGGCTGCGTAATCTTGAAGAATTGCCCGATGCTGAAGAATTGCGGCAAGTGCCTCTCAGCAAGCCAGAGGCTCCGCTTACCACCGATGGAGATGATGAAGAGCCCGAGCAAATGTCGCTCGAGGAGGTGACACAAGCTAAGGACAACGATGCTAGTCAAGTAGCTCAGTCGGTTGATGAAGATAGCGAGGAAGAAGAGGATTATGACGAGGATGATTTTGAGGAAGATGATGAGGACGAAGAGGCGTTTGACGAGGAGGAAGGTGAAGAGGTAGAAGAGGCGTCAGAAACTCCATGAATATCCAAGAAAATCGGGCTGCGATTGATAAGATTGATGCTCAAATCGTCAAACTCCTGAATCGCCGTACCAAGCACGTTCTCAATATTGGCCAAGCGAAATTAGCTTCAGGGAAAGCTATTTTTCAGCCAGACCGTGAGCAGGCACTTTTGCGTCGCATATGTAAGTTGTCTGATGGGATTTTATCTGATGAATCTTTGCGGCATATTTACCGTGAGGTCATGAGTAGTTCTATTGCCTTGCAAAAGGGATTTAAGATCGCTTTTCTCGGCCCAGAAGCTACCTACACTCATCAAGCTGCGGTACGGCGTTTTGGAACCAGCCTAGCTTACGTTCCACAAAAAACCATCTCTGAAGTTTTCAGTGAGGTGGAAAAAGATCGAGCAGAATACGGAGTGGTCCCGGTTGAGAATACCACCGAGGGAGTGGTGACTCATACATTGGATATGTTTGTCGACAGTGAACTTAAAATTGTTGCTCAGATTGTTATGCCTATCGAACACTGTTTGGTAGGTAAGGGTAGCCTAAAACAAGCCAAAAAGCTCTATTCTCATCCTCAAGCCTATGCTCAATGTCGAAACTGGGTGCGTGAAACTCTGCCTAGTGTTGAGTTCATAGAAACTTCATCGACGACTGCAGCTGCTGCACTGGCCGCTAGGGCCAAGACGGCCGTCGCTATTTCCAGCGCGTTGGCTGCAGAGAAATATAAACTAAATATTCTTGATGCTGCAATACAGGACCACAGTGGGAATGCTACACGTTTTTTGGTGCTCGGTCGAATTTGCGGATCGCCCACCGGTCATGATCGGACAAGTTTAATGTTTACTGTAAATGACAAGGTTGGGGCACTACATGATGCTCTTCAGCCCTTCCGTACGCACCGCCTGAATATGACCAAGATCGAGTCGCGTCCAAGTAAAAGAAAGGCTTGGGAATACATTTTTTTCGTTGATGTGGATGGGCATAGTGATGATCCCAAGCTGGCCAAGGCTATTGGTAAACTCAGCGAGAAATGTTCTTTTGTTAAGATTCTCGGATCCTATCCGTATGGCGACTAAAGCAAAAAATACACTGGCTCTGGCTCGTAAGGTGCTTGATATCGAGTTGGCGGGGCTCAAGGCGGTTCGCTCACAATTAGATGAGCAATTCGTAAAGGCTGTTGAGATGCTTTCCGAAGCCCTGTCCAGGCGCAATAAGCTAGTGATTGTGGGCATAGGAAAGAGCGGCGAAATTGGTAGAAAAATAACAGCTACTTTTAACAGTACAGGAGCTACTTGTGTTCTGCTTGATCCAGTTAATGCTTTGCACGGGGATATCGGCCTTTTGGATGATGGAGACATTGTTTTGGCTTTGAGTTACTCTGGGGAATCCGATGAGCTATTAAATTTAGTGGGAGCAATCAAAAAGTTTCCCGTGAAAATATTGGCTTTAACAGGTGCTCCTAAATCAGCTTTGGCTCAACTTAGTGACGTGGTGATCAACGCTGCGGTGCCCAAGGAAGCCTGTCCTTTCAATCTTGCGCCGACTGCTAGTACCACCGCGATGTTGGCTTTAGGGGACGCCCTATCCATGTCTCTATTGCAGAGACGGGGGTTTAAGAAAAAGGATTTTGCAAAATACCACCCATCAGGGTCGATCGGTCGTTCTTTACTTCTGAAAGTAAAGGATATCATGCGTACAGGCAAACGCTTGGCGATTGCTCCACGCACAATTACCGTTAGTGAAGCACTGTTGATCATGACTCGGGCTAAAAGCGGCAGCGTGTGCGTGGTCGGGCGTTCAGGTAAGTTGGTAGGAGTTTTTACCGATGGTGATTTACGCCGTAGTATAGCCAAGATCGGTGATTCAGTTATGGAGCAGTCTTTGTCTAGTGTGATGACAGCTAATCCTACGATTATAAAGGATTTTTCCTTGGCAGTGGAAGCGCTTAAAATATTTCACACTCGAAAAATTGATGATCTTATCGTCATCAACTCCAAGAAAGAGCCTGTTGGGCTTATCGATTCTCAGGATCTGCCAAAGCTGAAGCTGGCTTAAATCCTGTTACTCCTATAGTCTCTTTTCATGATGGAAAAAGTACGTCTTTATCTTATTGGTGCGGCATTGACCGCAGTGTTGGTTTTTGCAGTGGCACAGGAGTCAGCAGGACCTAATACCGCGGTGCTCCCAAGCTGGGAGTACCTCTATATTGAGCAGCATTCGGTTCAATTTGAGCAAATTGAAACCTCAGGTGAACTCAAGCAAAGATTGGTGCAGTCCAAAGTGCTTAATTCACTTGGAAAGGATGGATGGGAAATGGTGCAGGCCGGTGTGGGGGGATATATGTTCAAGCGAAGAGTACGTTAGGGAGACTCAAATCTTGACGATAATATCGCCCGAAGCAAAGCTAGAGGAGATATGATTCGTTTTTATTTGGTGTTATTACTAGCGTCTCAGGGATTCTCTTTTGGGGCCTCTGTGCAAACTCAGGAATCAATCACAGTTCAGAAAACCCGTGAATATAAAGCGCGATTTCTACTTTATCTGCCTGAAGGGTATCGGGATAAACTAGATATCAAATGGCCGTTATTGATTTTCCTTCATGGTGCGGGAGAGCGAGGGGATGATTTAAATAAGGTGAAAGTGCATGGGCCACCTAAACTGATTGAGAGAGGGCAGAAATTTCCATTTGTTGTTATTTCTCCACAGTGTCCCAAAGGGAAGAAGTGGGATGATGAGGTGCTTTCGGAATTGTTGAATTATGCCTGTAAAAAATATCGTGTGGATACGAGTCGCTTGTATTTGACTGGATTGAGTATGGGAGGGTACGGCTCATGGAGTTTTGGGATGGCGCTATGTGATCGTTTTGCGGCAATAGCTCCGATATGTGGTGGTGGTAGTTTTATTGATGTTTATAATGCTAGCGGGGTAAAAGGAAAGGCGTTACGGAGCCTTGGAGTTTGGGCTTTCCATGGAGCTAAAGATACGGTTGTGCCAGTCGGTGAAAGTAAAAAGATGGTAGATGCATTGAGAAAGTTCGGGCATCCTGCTCCAAAACTTACGATATATCCCAATGCTCGGCATGATTCTTGGACAACAACATATGATAATGCGGAGCTGTACCGTTGGTTCTTAGAGCATCAGCGTAAGTAGTCTTTTATCGGATCTCTACTAATAGAACCTTCTCTTTCTTAGTTAAAAACTGAACCGTACTATAGTTTTGTCCCGTAGCGGGGTCAAAAACTTTCATCTTATTGTAAATCCAAGTGTCTCCCAGTTTTTGATCTGGTTCTCCAAACACTTTCAGTACAGTGGTTATCTCTTTGTTTTCGTAAATCGCGCTTAGTCTTTTTTTGGACCAAAAGGTCCTGCGTCCAACGGCATTAGGATTTGTTTTTGATGGTATTACACTCTCCGGAACTTTTGTTGAATTGCTCGGAGTGTTGATCCCCATTCGCATTAATTCTTTACCTTCTTTATCCCACCGCACTTGGTTTATGAGTCTCCCGTTGGCATATTCTGCTTCCACTGATTGTTGCCCATTGCTGTACCATTCCAAAAGTTTGACTAGCTGCCCATTGCTAAAAGACTGTTGTCGGCTCAGTCTTGGGTCTCCTTCTTTGGTTTCATGCCATTCCAAGTGTGTGCCCACGGGCGTTTCACCTTTCCAATTGGCCATCCATGACTTCTTTTTACCATCTGCAAAATAACCTGTTTGTGGCCCCTCACGAACACCATTCACATAAGTTGTCACGCTTCTCTTTATTTCAGTGGTAGGGTAGAATTTTATATATTCGCCTTCCATTTTATCTTTTATCCAGATCTTCTCCCAGAGTTTGTTTTTGTCTTCGTCAAAACCTATTTCTTTACCATGTTTCTTACCATTGACGTGAGGTGTTTTACTTCGAAGCTTACCATTGAGATCGTATTCTGTGACGATCCCTTCAGCAACACCCTTGACTAAGGGCATCTCGTAGGACTTTTTTCCGTTTTCATGCCATCCTCGCATGGTTCCGATGGGTTGTCCGTCCTTAAGGATTACCTCGGTTTTCTTTTTACCATTCATATACCATTGGGTGGCTTTGCCATGTTTTACTCCATCAACTATTTCCAAAGAGTACTTTATATTTCCGTTGGGATATAGTTCTTCTACTGGGCCACTATATGGGGATGATTCTCCTTCCAAACAAATTATGCCTGAATTGGACACAAGCCGGGTAGGGCCATGGAAGCTGGGAGCTGCAGGTTTTTCATACGAACGCGAAATTGCGGCTAGTAACAGCACGGCTGCCATAACTCCGGCGGCAATCCATTTTGTTCGCTGCATTAATTAAACTACTATCTTACAGGTTGTATTGTCAACGGGCTCTGGTTGTATAACTAGTTATACTTTTTAGGCATATTTCCCCTAAGATCCTTATTTTTATGTGCTCTTCGTCGAGTTTATTTTCGTAGTCGATAAATTGGATTATTAAATATTTAAAATGATTCAACTTTCGATTAATTTAATTTTTTGTTACGCAACATAGCCGCGTTGCAAAATATCTTTGATGAATCAAGTTTAGGTTTATGGAGCAGTTGTTGGTACCTCATTTAGTGATTCTCGTCATTGCTTGCGGCATGGCGTTGTTGGCAAAGCGGGCTAAGGTGCCTTATACAGTCGTATTGGTTGTTGCCGGGTTAATTGTCAGCGCTTTCGGGCCGGGTGAGGTGTTCGAAGGAATCAAATTAGATCCCCCTTTGTTGTTACAAGTTTTTCTGCCCATTCTTTTATTTGAGGCGGCGTTCCACGTTAATCTTAAACAATTTTTGCAGAATTGGAGACCAATTATGTACTTGGCCATTCCGGGCGTTATGGTGGGAATGTTACTGACCACAGGCCTGTTTCTGCTGGCAAGTGAATTGGTTGGGCTGGGCTTGGGTTGGCCAATGATTCTTTTGATTGCGGCGATGTTAGCTGCAACCGACCCAATTTCCGTCGTTGCGCTTTTTAAAGAATTTTCAGTGTCTAAACGGTTGGGGATCATCATCGAGGGTGAAAGTTTAATTAATGATGGGATTGCTGTCGTGTTATTTGGTGTGGTGGTAAAGATTACAGCAGTTCATTTGGGTCTTACCCTGCCACATTTTGGTGGGGCGGTAAGTGTTGAGGCCGTGCACGCGGTTCTCGATTTTCTTCGAGAAGTGCTTTTGGGAACCGCAGTTGGATTGGGAATGGGTTTGGTAATATCCTATCTCACTAGCAAATTTGATGACCACCATATTGAGGTGGCTCTTACTGTAATTGCTGCCTACGGAGCAAATACTCTGGCCATGCAGATGCATGCTTCGGGGGTAATTGCTGTGGTAGTTTGTGGCATGATGATTGGAAACGTGGGGGTTAAACACGGCATGAGTCCTAAGACGCGAGAATCGGTGATTTCATTCTGGGAGTTTGCGGCATTTATGGCCAACTCGTTTGTCTTTATATTGATCGGATTGAAAATTCAAATCAGTGAAATGCTTTCACAAGAAGTGGTGCTTCCAGTAGTAATCTTTTTTATAATTATGATGGTAGTTAGAGGGATCACCGTTTATGGCGTGCATAATTTAGTGCGTCGAAATGATTTGCGACTCGAGGGACGCTGGCTCCCGGTTATAACATGGAGTGGGGTGCGAGGGAGTCTTTCCATGGTGCTTGCAATGATGCTTATTTGGATAGGCGAAGTCGATGCCAGTAATGATAAAAATGCAGATTATAATTCTAGTAAGGCTAATGGAGAGCTAGTTGCAATAGAAGGTGATCAGAATGCAGGAGCTGAAGCAGGCATAGTCGCCCAGGAGCAGGCGCAATCGAATAAGTCTGACATATTAAAAATTGTATACGGAGTGGTATTGCTTTCCATTTTGCTTCAGGGAACCACTATGCAGTGGCTTATGAAACGAGCTGGGTTGATAGAGGGGTCACAGGAGGAGAAGGAATACGAAATGGCCTTGGCCCGTAGGCAAGCAATCCGGGCTGTCCTGGCAAATTTGGAATCAGCTGAACGCAAAGGCAGTATGGCAGATGGTACCTACAGGTTTCTCCATGAACGCCTATTGAAGCGTAAAGAAATAAATGATCGGCTTATGACAGAAATGCTGGAATCCATGCCTTCCCTGAATAAAATTGAATTGGAAATGGAGTCGGCACACCTGCGTGCAGTGGAAAAGCAAATCTATCGGGATTTGGAGAAAGAAGGGGATTTGAATTATGATTCCATGGAGGAGCTCGTCCGAGAAGTCGTTGAACGAACTGAGCAAAACAATCATGAGCCAGACAGTGAATCCTGATTTATCCTATTTTCTAACGTAATTAGTGCGTTTCGCCGTTGACGGCTCTCTAGGAGAGTGTTTTTCTTTCGCCCAATCATGAGAGCGATATTGGGTCTATTATTATTTCCTTTGCTCCTTGGAGCACAGCAAGTTCCCGTAAAAGAGCATTTTTTATCCAACGGAATGAAAGTGCTTCTTTTGGAGCGTAAAGATGCTCCCAGTATTTCCGGAGGTTGGGTAGCCCGTGTGGGAAGTGTTAATGAACGGCCGGGAATCACAGGCATCGCACACTTATTTGAGCATATGATGTTTAAAGGAACTCCCAAAATCGGCACCAAGGATTACAAGGCTGATGTTAAAATTATTAATGAACAGGAAAGAGTTCGTGACGCTATGCGGGTTGAAGAACGAAAAATGCGAGAGATGTGGCGAAAAGGAGAAATTACCGATTTACAGGATCCTGATCAGAAAACTGACAAGTGGAATAAATTGAATGAGGAATTTAAGGTGCTCATTGAGGAGCATCGTAAAGTTATTGTTAAAAATGAATTCGATAGAATTTATACCTCAAATGGAGGTAGTCGAATGAATGCTTATACGAGCTATGATCATACGGCTTATTTTATCGACGTGCCCTCAAATAAATTAGAATTATTTATGTGGATGGAAAGTGGACGGCTGTTGGATCCGGTTTTTCGCGAATTTTATACTGAACGTGACGTGGTGTTTGAAGAGCGCCGAATGCGAACGGAAAGTACTCCCCTGGGCAAGTTCTTTGAGAGTTTCAATTCTCTCTTTTGGGAGTCTCACCCTTATAGCTGGCCAATCATAGGTTGGCCTTCGGATATTCCTGCTATCTCCAAGAAACAAGCTGACGAGTTTTATGCGACCTACTATATGCCCCAGAATTTAACGTTGGTTCTGGTCGGGGACTTTGAGGGCAAGGCTGCTCTCACGATGGCAGAAAAATATTTTGGACGCCTTAAAAAAGGTGAAGGATTGGTGCCAGATGTTGTTACTCTTGAGCAGCCGCAGAAAGCTGAAAAACGTTTTTATGCTGAGGCAGAGACCAACCCTAATATTGACATCTACTGGCACACGCCTGCTTTTGGGCATAAAGATACATACCCTCTGAGTGTATTGGCTCAGGTGCTCAGTACCCGAACGGGACGTTTGCACAAAAAATTGGTCCTAGGTGAAAAAATAGCTACTGATACTTGGGCATGGCAGGGGGCACGTAAATACGCCGGCGAATTTAATATGGGCGCTGAAGTAACGGACGGAAATACGCCAGAACAGGTTGAGCAGGTAATCTATTCTTTAGTGGAGGAAGTTAAATCCAAGCTAGTCCCGGCTAAGGAATTACAGAAAGTCAAAAACAACTTTGCTGCAGCTGAGTACCGGCGCTTGAGTTCAAATCATCCTATTCTAATGCAGATTATGCGCAGTGAAGGTTTGGGTAATTGGCGGGAAATTAATGAGGCAGGGCCAAAGATACAGGCGGTTACCGCGGAAGACCTCCAACGTGTCGCTAAAAAATATTTTACCAGGGAAAATCGTGCGGTGGCAGTTTATACTCGCAAACCTGGCACTGGAGGAGGTGATGAAGATCCTATTTTTGCTGGTCTTGATGCGCAGGCCAAGGCAATGGCTCGTAAGGTGACCAGCACAATAAACGCTGACAAAGACTTGGTGCAGTTAAAAAAACGTCTCGCAGATCTTGAGGCGCAAATGGAAAAGGCCGGGGCTAAGGCACCTCCAGTGATGAAGGTGATCCGAGCCGTGTTGCGGAAACGAATTGCCCAGTTGGAGAAAAAATAGTTGGAGAAAAAAAGATGAAAAACTTATTTGTAATATTCTTAGTTTTTTCAGTGGGGCTTTCGGTTTTTGCGGCAGATATTCCAAGCCGTCCGGAAAAGCTTAAGTTTCCTGAGTTAAAGTACGAACCGCCAAAAGGTTCTGATTACCGTGTTGAGCTTAAGAGCGGGCCAGTTGCTTTTGTGGTTCCCAACCGGGAACTGCCTTTAATTAGTATTTCGATACTAGTACGTACTGGTAAATATAATGAACCTAAAGGCAAGGAAGGTTTGGCTGCTATGACGGGGTACCTTTTAAGTAAAGGAGGCACTAAGAGCCATAGTGCAGAAGCTCTTGAGGAGCGGTTGGCGTTTTTGGCAGCGGGATTATCTTCCAACATTGGCGATACTTCAGGGAGTGTAGGTGTAAATCTTCTTTCTAAGGATCTCGATGAGGGGTTGGCTATTCTTCGTGAAGTGTTAACCGTCCCGCGTTTTCAAAGGGATCGGTTTGATCTTTATAAAACCCAGCAGATTCAATCAATGAAGCAGCGCAACGATGATTCCCGCAACATTGAGCGCCGGGAACTAGTTCGGTTAGCCTATGGAGATCATTTCTTCAGGAGCCAATCCGCAACTAAGGCATCTATTGATTCAATTACCGAGTCGGATTTAAGGGGTTTTCACAGAGATTGGTTTCATCCGGGTAATTTTGTCGTTTCGGTTAGTGGTGACTTTGATCGAAAGGAGATGGTTCTGAAGTTAGAGAGACTATTTTCCGATTGGTCACCTAAAGGAAAAACGGCTAAGCCTGTTCCAACCAACAAGAAATTCGCAAAAGCGGGTATTTACATTGTCGATAAAGAAGTAAATCAAGGCCGGGTGGATATCATGTTGCCTGGGATTATGCGTGACAACCCCGATTACTATGCAGTTCAGGTTATGAATGACATTCTTGGAGGTGGAGGGTTTACTAGCCGTATAACTAATCGGGTGCGTTCAGATGAAGGTTTAGCTTACAGTGCATATTCATATTGTCCTGGAGGCACATATTTTCCGAGGACTTTTGTGGCGGGTTATCAAAGTAAATCTCGAACGGTATTATATGCTGCTCAGATCGTTCTCGAGGAAATGCGTAAGATTACTCAGGAGGAAGTTACAGATAAGGAGATTGAAACCGCAAAGGCTAGCTACATACAAACTTTCCCCCAATCTTTCGAAACCAAGGGGGCTGTAGCGAGCACTTTTGCGAGTGAGGAATTTACCGGTCGGCTAAGTAATAATCCCAATTATTTTGAAAATTTTAGATCAAAAATCCGAGCAGTTACTAAGGCTGATGTGCAAAGGGTGGCTGGCAAATATTTAAAACCAGATAAAGTGGCAATTCTGATTATTGGTGATAAGGAGGAAATTCTCAAAGGGCATCCGGACCATTTAGTAAATGTGGATAGCTTAACTAGTGGGGGAGTAAAAGACATTCCAATGCGCGACCCTTTCACATTACAGCCTTTGAAATAAATGGAGCAGGTTGTTTGTGGAAACTAGTCTGTTGCGCAAAAGCGCAAAAGCGGGCAGATTGTAGCACAGCGTCATGGAGATGGTTATTAAATGCCCTGCTTGCTCGACGGAACTTTCGGTTGATGATCAGGCCGCTGGTTCCCAAATCAAATGCCCAGACCCCAATTGTGGGACTCTTCTTGTGGTGCCGGAGTTTAGTCCGCAATCAACACAATCATCTACCCCTGTTTCAACCAATTATTCCAGTGGAAGTGACGCTGAGTTGGCTCGCAAAATCGCGACTATGTATGGCCAAATGGCTGCTGAGGTGGGTAAGGCCATTGTTGGGCAAAAAGATGTTATTGAGCAGCTTTTTATAGCTATATTTGCCCGGAGTCATTGTTTGCTTGAGGGAGTTCCCGGCTTGGCTAAAACCTATACGATTAAAAGTTTATCAGAGGCCATGAGCCTTTCATTTCGGCGCGTACAGTTTACCCCTGACTTGATGCCTGCAGACATCACTGGCACCGACGTTATTCAGCAGGATGCTGAAGGGCGCAGACAATTAGTATTTCTGCGTGGTCCGATTTTCGCCCAGTTGGTATTGGCGGATGAAATTAATCGGTCCCCCCCGAAGACCCAGGCGGCATTGCTTGAGGCGATGCAGGAGCACTCAGTCACAGTTGGCGGGCAAACTTATGGGCTGGAACAACCTTTTTTTGTGTTGGCAACTCAAAACCCGGTGGAGCAGGAGGGTACTTATCAATTGCCTGAAGCCCAAAAGGACCGCTTCATGTTTCATATTAAGGTAAAGTATCCCGGAAAGGATGAGGAAGCCGAAATTATACGGCGCACTACTGGGGTTCACAATGATCCGATTAAACCCGTAATTAGTGGTGATGAGATAATCCAATGTCAGCAAATCGTACGCAAGGTGCCAGTTCCTGATCACGTAAATGCTTATGTTCTGGATCTTGTTAGGCGTTGTCGGCCAGATGATAAAGAGGCCTTGGACTTTGTCCCAGAGCTAATTAGCTGGGGTCCCGGCCCTCGTGCATGTCAGCAGCTTATTATGGGGGGTAAGGTTCGCGCTATTCTACAGGGAAGACCCAATGTGATACCGGAAGATATAGCGGCCTTGGCTCATCCTGTGTTACGGCACCGTATCGTACCCACCTTTAATGCGGAGGCTGAGGGAATTACTGTTGATCATATTATTGATAAGGTTCTTCAAGCAGTTCCGCAGCAGCCCACCGGGGCAACTTTGTAGATGAGATTTCAGTAAGTCAGTTGGGTGCCTAATGGCTTCTATCAACGACATATTGCAGCCAGAGGAACTGCAGAGCATCGTCAACCTTGAGTTGATGGCTAAGCAGACGGTGGAGGGTGCCATAACCGGGCAGCACAGATCGCCTCACAAAGGATTTAGTGTGGAATTTGCCCAGCACCGCGAGTATGTGCAGGGTGATGAGATTCGCAGAGTGGATTGGAAAGTGTTCGCAAAAACAGACCGCTATTACGTGCGTGAATATGAAGAGGAAACGAATTTGCGAGCAATGTTGCTTTTGGATGCTAGTGGCAGCATGGGTTATAAAGGTGAGAATGGAATAACGAAACTACAACACGCTATTAAGTTATCTGCATGTTTGGCGCACATCATCATGAAACAGAGTGATAGTATTGGGTTGATGACCTTTGACACCAAGATTCGCTCCCATATTCCCCCGCGTTCAAGTACCCGTCATTTGCGTATTCTGTACGAGGAAATGCTGAAAACTCGGCCGGGAGGTGAAACGGATGTTTCAAAAGTATTTCATGATATAGTTCCGAGAATCGATAAACGAGGGATGGTTTTCATTCTGTCTGATTGCTTCACAGATGTGAAGAGCCTATTGGCTTCTGTCGCGCATTTCCGTCACGCTTCACATGAGGTCGTAATTTTTCATGTGATGGATAGAGATGAGGTAGAGTTTCCTTTTGATGCGTGGACAAGGTTTGAGAATTTAGAACGAATAGCCGAATTTCAAATGGTGGATCCGGCTAGTTTTCGGGCGGCATATCTCGATAACTTTGCTAAGTTTACCGAAGCACTGAAGTTGGGGTGTCAACGCCATCGGGTTGAATTGGTTCCAATGTACACACACGAACCATTGACTGACAGTTTAGCTCGGTTTCTAAGAATGAGACAAGGAGTGGTATGAGCTTCATGAATCTTGCATTGGTGGGTGGGGTTGCTGCTGCCGCGATACCGATTCTAATTCATCTTATTAGCAAGAGTCGACATCGGGAACTTAAATGGGGTGCTATGCATCTAATAGAGATTACCCTTAAGTCTCAGCAACGGAGGCTTCGGTTCGAAAATTGGCTGCTCATGCTGCTGCGTTGTTCCATCCCGGTATTGTTGGCGCTGTGTATGGCTAGGCCTATACTTAAGGGTTCAACAGTTCTTTGGGCTGATAAGAAGGCATCGCTACTAGTGCTTTTGGACAACAGTTACTCTATGGATTTTCAGGCGGCCGGAGGGGCTAATTTCGATAAGGCGAAAGACGGTACGGTGAAGATTATTGAAGAGCTCAAGAGGGGATCCGATGTGAATGTTATTCTTATGAGTGATCCAGATTTGCCTCTGTACGATGTGCCGGTTTTTAACACTGAGGCAGTTGCTGGGGAAATATCGGAAATCTCGGCTGGATTTGGCCAAGCTAAAGTTAGTTCGGCATTGGAAAAAGGAGCTGAGTATTTGATTTCAATGAATCATCTACAGCGGGAAATAGTGATCGTTAGCGATTTACAGCGAACCAGTTGGCCTACTGAAGAAGGAGAAGCTGCGCTGCGTACGCGGGTATGTAAACAACTTAAAGGACTTAAGGTTCCTCCTAATCTGACACTTTTTCACGTCGGAGCGGAGGGGCGAGAGAATGTTTGTGTAGAGACGTTGTCTTTTTCCCGATTGCTCTTAGGAGTAAATCAAAAGCTATCAGTACAGGCATCTTTGAGAAATTATGGGGAACGCAATCACGATTCCTTAAGGGTGATTTTTCGAGCTGATGGAAAAGAAATTGATCAACAAATTATTCCGCTGGAGGCGGGGGGGCGCCGTCAAGTGCGGTTTAGTTACCATTTTGACGCTCCCGGTTCTCACGTAATTGAGGTGGTAACTGAAGCCGATACCCTTAAGGCTGACAATATTTATCGTGCGAGTATTCCTGTGTGGGACAAAGTCCCAATTTTGATTGTCAATGGAGATCCTAATGACGAACCCTTGAAGGGAGAAACAGATTTTTTAGAGATTGCATTACAGCCGTTTCGCACGGGAGGAGCGAGAGGCATGGAGGACTTACTGGAAACGCGAGTTGTCAAAGCGGCAGAATTTAGCACAAAGTCCATTGGGGAAGCCAGAGTAGTTCTCATGGCTAACGTGGCTCATTTGAAATTAGGACAGCTAGATGATCTACAAACATATGTTAAGGACGGAGGTGGGCTTTTAATTTTTGGAGGAGATAAAATTGATTCAGAGTGGTATAATGAGCAGCTGCTCCCATATGGCCTTCTGCCGACAAGAATTGGAAAAGTGGAAGATAAGCAGAAAGACCCGGAGCCTTTTACACGTGTGGTGGTTAAACGTTTTGATCATCCAGCTTTAGAAATTTTCAGTAATCCCCGCAATGGCGATTTGGCATCAATCGAAATTAACAAATGGCATAAAACCATCGAGGATCCAGATAATGATCTGGTACGTTCGGTAGCCCGGTTTGAAACGGGTGATACTTTTTTGACAGAAAAAAAATGGGGTAATGGTCGTATAATTTTTTGCGCAACCACATGTGATGATGCTTGGACTACCTTACCCATGCGGGAAGTTTTTGTGCCTTTCGTTCAAAGGCTTTGCACTTATTTGGCTTCTTCCGTGATGCCTCCCAGAAATCTTGGGGTTGGGCAGAAAGCGGTTGCTCATTTTCCTCTTGCTGCTGCGGGCGGTGAGGTCGTTGTGTTTGATCCCAGAGGAGAGGAGCATACTCGTCCGATTGAGTCCCGCGCAGGGCGTGGAGTGGCAACCTTTGATGAGACGGTAGCTCCGGGCTTGTACAAGATGACAAGGCCAGAAGGGGAGGTTATTCATTTTGTCGTGAATACTGAGCGCACCGAAAGTGATTTGAAGCAACTTACAGTGCAGGAACGTCGGGTGATGGCGGATTCGATGGGAGCAGATTTAGTGACTGATCTTGAGCAATACCGCAAACTCGACCGGTCTCGTCGTTTCGGCCAGGAAATTTGGAAACCTCTTTTTGCTCTAGTGTTCGTTATTTTATTTTTCGAACTTTGGTTGGAGCGCCGAATGGCGCGCCAACGAATATCAGGTTAAGTTAATTATGGACATGGTTGCCTCTAATTTCATTTTGGCTGTTAAGTCAACTGAAAGTTCGAGTCTTTATTTTTCGGGTGATTTGAGTTGGTGGGTGGCTTTACTTATTGCATTAGTTTCCATGGTTTTAGCCTTCTGGATTTATCGTGGGGATTTGCTTGGTCGTACAGCTACGGGGCTCTGGGTATTGCCACTGTTACGAGCCGGCGCAGTGTTGATGGTGGTAATGATGTTGACTGGGCCGGTTATCCAGTATCGAACATCTGTGGGCACGACTGCTCGGGTGCTAATGTATGTTGATGCCTCGGCTAGCATGAAGGCGACGGACGAGCAGATGGCGACATCTCGGAAACTACGGATCATGCAGCGGTTGGGATGGGTTAAGGGGCTTGACAATGAGATGGATGCTGCTGATGCGATTGTGTATTTGAGTCAACTTAGGCAGGCTCTCGGTGCCATGGCGGGTGATGTTATGGCCAACTTTCCAGAGCATGTGGGAAAAGCAAAGGGATTGGCGCAACAAGCTGCAGAATCTCTCAAAGATATAGAGATCGAAGGATGGGACAAAAAAGAGCATGACCTCTTTAATTCTGAGATTGTTGAACCTTTTCATAAGGCTGACCCTGAACAAAACGATAGGGCTGATAAGGCCGCACTGCTTGCCCTCAAACCTAAGATTGATCAATGGGAAAAAAAAATTCGTATACTGCTTCCCAAGGGCATGGAAAAACTCAATCCCGAAACTCGTACTGCGGTAGAACGTTTCGATCGTACACCGCGCTGGCAGCGGTTAGAGAGTCAACTCCTTGGGGGGGGCAGATGGTCTTGTGAGTCAACTATCTGCTGAACATAATGTCGAATTGCTGGCGTTAACGGCCCGTCGTTTTCAGCTATTATGGACTCCAGATTATATCGGAAACGAGGGGCCTGCAGGGGAGAATCAAGATGTTGAGGGTCAAGTGGATCCAAATGCGCCTCCGATTACTCTTCCAGTGAGTGCGACCAACATGATAACTGACTTGAGTACGGGGCTCATCGAGGGAGCGGTTTCAGAAGATCCTGCTGAGAAACTCTTTGTAGTGCTCTTTACTGATGGTCAGCACAATGTGGAAGGAGCTTCTCCTATGGCAATGGCCAGCCAGTTAAAGGACCGTGGTGTTGCTGTGCATGTTGTAGGTTTGGGGTCAGTTGAGGCAGCGCGGGATTTGGCTGTGTTGAAAGTGGAGGCTCCTGGTTCCGTATATAAGGATGCGGAGCTGGCGGGAGACATTATTTTACATGACGGAATGGAGCCGAATAAGCCTTTTACAGTGCGTATTCAGCATGAAGGTCGAGTGGTATGGGAGCGTGAATTTGCCACTGCCGGCAAACGCCGAAAACTTCCATTTACTTTTGATATTAGGGAAGTTGTGAGTGCTGCACAGGCCCGACAAAATCGGGACGTCCGCTACGTAAATTTACCGCTCAAGTTAGATGTGGTGATCCCTCCGATAGAGGGAGAATCCAAGGATAACAACAATGTGGGTATATTGCGTGTAAATGTTGTTACTCAGAAACCGAGGATAATGCTAATTGATGGTCGGCCTCGCTGGGAGTTTCGATATCTTCGTAACCTTCTTGAGCGAGATGATCGTTGGGAAGTTAACACTGTTCTCGGTCGGTTGGCTGGAGGCAGACTTGATCTTGGTACACGAGGTAACGGGCTTGGGCGGTTTCCCTCTACGCGTGACCTTTTGTTTCAGTATCAACTAGTTATTATTGGAGATGTTTCAGCGGCGGCATTTGGAGCTAACGAACTTTTGTGGCTTAACCAATTTGTACGTTTTAACGGTGGCGGGATGATCTTTGTAGATGGCCGCATGGAGAGTTATGGTAGTTTTCGGGGTACGCCGATTGAAAGTATATTGCCGGTTAAACACGCTGCTGCAGGCTTGACTGAATTGCGTAGTTTGAATGCAAGTCTTAGTTTTCCAAAAGGACGTGGAGCTAGCGACTCCCTTAAACTTGATGACGATCCTGCGGCCAATCTCAGAATATGGAATGAATTACCAGGACCACGATGGGTGGCTGTAACCGAAGCACTTCCCGCATCAGAAACATTGCTGAATGTGAAAGTCGGGGAGGATGAATTGCCAGGGCTTGTTCGTGGACGCCCTGGGGCAGGTCGTGTTCTTTATTCCGCTTTTGATGAATCATGGCGTTGGCGGTTAAATGTTGGGGATATGCATCATCAGCAGTATTGGAATCAATTGGCTAAGGGTATCATGGAGCCTCCGTTCAGTGTTCAAGATCGTTATATAATGCTGGATTCGGGCCCTACCAGTTATGAAGTAGGTGAGACGGCACGAATAAGAGTCCGTGTTATGGATCCGGCTTTGTTCAGACAACCAAACCTAAAAGTTGAAGCGTTGATAATGAGAGAAGGCCGTGTCTTTGAAGTTTTGCCCCTGGAAAATGATCCAGAATCTTTTTCTTTCTGGGGTGAAACTGCTCCATTAGAGCCTGGTGATCACGAAGTGCGTGTGCGCATAGCAGGTGTGCCTGAAGGGGCAATTAAGGCTAGTACAGCATTTACGGTATCCTCCAATCCCTTTGGGGAGCTTGGGCGACTCAGTTGTGATGAACTTTTGCTGCGCCAAATAGCAAAGGAAACGGGAGGTGAATATTACCGTGAAGAAGATATGAAACGCCTTTTAGATGTGTTAGGTCCGGCTTCTGATCAGCGCGAGAAAATTCGTGAAACCCAACTCTGGCAGAGTTATTGGTGGTTTGTTCCGATTATTTTAATGCTCACTGCTGAGTGGGTAATACGAAGGGTAAAGGGATTAGTTTAGTTAGCTGAACTGAGCTGGGGGGGGTAAAAATCTTTTGAGCTTATCTGCGCGGGCTCGCAAACTTAAAGTTTGCATCAGCTCATGTCTTGCATTAGCTGATTTGATAAAGATCGCGCAAATTTGGTTGGTTAATTGATCCAAGACTTTTAACTCTTTGAGCATTTCCAGAACTTGATATTCAGCTTTGGGGATTCGTGATTCGCAAATATCTAATAGTTCCCGAATTATAACTTCCTCTGGCTCTACGGTGTCATTAATTGAATTCACAGGTTCAATGGAGTGCGACTGAAATGGAGTTTCATGTATTACGTTTAGGAGGCGAACTCGTTGGATGCCAGTGAGCATCAGATTGGCGGTTCCGTTTTTTTGTTGAACACAAGTGGTTATCATTCCTAACCCAACTATCGGCATAGGATTGTCGGGGGTTTCCTGTGGAGGTGACATTGCGATGGCGAACATGCGGCTACATTCGAGTGCTTTAGCTAGCATATGGCAGTAGCGCTCCTCAAAAATGTGTAGAGGTAATTGTGTATTCGGAAACAATGTTGTTCCCTTCAGAAACATTACTCCACAGCTTTCGGGTATGCTTTGCACGGTTGTAATATTATACCGGTATAGCGCTCGCTGTCTATTATACCGGGACAAGAAAGGTCATTCCTTTCCAA
>CACDBG010000024.1 GCA_902551155.1 uncultured Verrucomicrobiota bacterium
AAGAGGTCTAAAAAAGATTATCGGCCACGCCGAAAAGAAGGGTGTAAATATTTGCATTGAGCACCTCAATACCAGAGATGACTCACACCCCATGAAAGGCCACCCAGGCTATCAAGGTGACAAAGTAGATTACGTGGCCGATATTATCCGCGCAGTGGGTTCGCCCAACATGAAAATGCTTTTTGATATCTACCATGTACAGATCATGGATGGAGATGTAATTCGTCGCATCGAAGAAAACAAAGACATCATCGGCCATATTCATACTGCAGGTAATCCCGGGCGGAAGGAGCTGGATGACACGCAGGAAATTAATTATCCACCCATCATGCGCAAACTGCTCGACATCGGCTATAAAGGCCATGTGGGCCAGGAATTCATACCCACCGGAGATCCTATGAAAGGTCTGATTGAAGCTGTGGAGCTTTGTGACGTTTAAACAAAATTTAAAATTAAACTATTCTCACTTAGGCGCCAACACGGCGCCTATTTTTTTTAAATTTGGGGCAATTGATTACATGGGAAGGGAACCAAAAAAAGACCGCCCGGGCGGTAATCCGAAGACTACTTCCCAGACGGCCAAATTCCATCAGAACAAGTCTTTCGACTAATCCTTCAGGATGCCTCGGGTGGAGGCTACAGACCAAAAACCCACTTAAAATTTTCCGGAGAAAATCCTAAGCTGGAAGACACTTCCGAAAAACTATCTCCCACGGATTGTTTGTTCCGGTCAACTTGGAGCAAGCCCCCCGTCAACGCTAAAAATTTAGCACTCCCAAACGACTATTGAAGTGGAAGTTATTCGTAGGTTTTCACAAGATATTAACAACACTGAAAGCTTCTAAACAAACGGTAAATATTAGGCAGTAATTACTTTTTAACGTAAGCAGCAAGCCAATCCTGAGCGGCTTTTTCCGCGGCAGTCTTTTGTTCTACATTCACATTCGGCTCTTTAAGGACTGCTTGCACCATTCGGGGGATAAAAGCTTTTGCATCCTTACTCCCTAAGCCTGAGGCAATGAGGTACCACTTGTAAGCAGTTGCGTAATCACGACTCGAAAGGCCCACTTTGTTGTAATAAATCTCCGCCAAACCTAATTGCGCTTCTACATGGCCTTTTTCAGCTGCCTTGGTGTACCATTCCATCGATTTTTTATAATCTTTGGCAACTCCCTGTCCGTTTCGTAACATCCACGCCACAGTCGCTTCAGAAAGCACATCGCCTTTCTCAGCTGAAGCCAAGTAGGATTTATAAGCTTCGGTATAATTGCGCGCTACGCCCTTTCCAGAGTAATAAAGATCTGCCAATTCACGTAATTTAACCGCATCACCACTAGCGGAAGACGCCTTGACTGACTCGAAGTTTTTTTTGGCGGCAATTTGCGCTGGGCTTTCTTTTTTTACGACAGCTCCGGCCATAACGGGAACTACTGATCCAAAAAGGAACGTAGCAATAAGGAATAGAATAGGTTTCATCTTCTTTTTAACTCAAAATTTAATATCGATAAACTAATTTCGGGGTGTCCCATCAGCCTTCCAATTATTCAGTTTTTTCTGCTCACCTTTCTGATTCCACTCGATCCTTTTGAGCTCCTCACCGGCCTTAAAGGTGCGCTCACTACGCTTACTTCCATCCTCGAACCAGGTGGTGTAGCTCCCATCAAGATTATCATTTACAAAATAGGCCTCAGAACGAATCTGACCACCCTCATAATACACTGCGTGCCTGCCATCACGCTTGCCTTCAGTGTAGCAAACGTCAATTTGCAATTGCCCTGTTTCATACCAAACCAGATGCGGCCCATGTCGATCTCCGTGACGAAAGGTGACTAAAGAATTTTTGTTCCCATTTTCATACCACCATACTTCCTCACCATGAGCTCGACCTTCATGGAACTCGCCTTCAAGAGAAGGATTCCCATTTTCATACAACTCAATGGCCTTTCCAGTGTATGGATTTTCATCCTCTTTGAGATAACAGAGTGAATCCTCTTGATAAGAATCAAATTTCTCGCCCTGCTTGTTGCGCCATTCCAGCGCGGCATACTTGACCGGTCGGCCTGTAGTAGTTTCTGTGGTCATCTGGACGTAAAATTAGCCTAACTAGCGAGAATTGACAACCCGCACTTGAGCCCGCCAAATTGCCCCTGTGGATGATTTAAAACCTAATATTGTAGTACTTGACGGCCACACCCTGAATCCCGGTGACCTCAAATGGGACGGATTAAGTGAAATGGGCAAACTGACTGTGTACGATCGCACGTCGCCAGAACAGGTTACCGAACGAGCCATGATGGCTGAAATAGTTTTCACCAACAAGACACCTTTGACCGCCGAAGCCATTAATACACTACCCGCTTTAAAATATATCGGAGTACTTGCGACCGGCTACAATGTAGTGAACATTGCTGCAGCTCGGACACGAGATATTCCCGTCACTAACATTCCCGGCTACGGAACTGAATCAGTCACGCAATTGACTTTCGCACTAATTCTCGAACTGGCCCTACAACCGGCACTACATAGCGCCAGCGTCCATGCTGGAGAATGGAGCGACTGCCCTGACTTTTGCTACTGGAAAAAACCGCTAATCGAACTGGACGGCCTTACCTTGGGAGTAGTGGGCTACGGCGCGATAGGACAAGCTATAGCTCGATTGGGCCGAGCTTTTGGCATGAAGATTCTTGTTCATACCCGGACTGTGAAAGAAACCAATGAAACAGAATTTGTTGATTGCCAAACAGTTTTCACCGAATCAGATGTGGTTAGCCTGCATTGCCCACTTACTGATGAAAATCAGGGCTTTGTTAACGCAAAGCTTTTGAGTCAGATGAAATCGACTGCATATTTAATTAACACCGCCCGCGGCCCTTTAGTAAACGAGAAGGATTTGGCAAAGGCACTCAATGAAGAACAAATAGCTGGAGCAGCCACTGATGTCCTTTCAGTGGAGCCACCGAGCAAAGATAATCCACTTTTAACAGCTAAGAATTTGATTATTACCCCGCATATTGGCTGGGCAACGCGCGCGGCGAGAGAGCGGTTGATGAAAATTGCGAAGGATAATCTGTGCGCATTTCTCAAGGGCACACCACAAAATGTCGCGAATTAAAGGTTAAGCAAGTGTGATAGCGACTACTTTTGCTTCTGGAACAGCTTTGGATTCTTTTTGACCATCTCTTCAACCAGTGCTTCAGCCTTAGCGATTTGATCAGGACTCATTTTCGCTTCAAGAAATTCCGATTTGAATCTTTTAACATCGTAACCATTAGCTCCAGCAATGTTAGCCCATGCATAAGAGCTCACATAGTCCTGCAGCACCCCAACGCCAAAACCATACATCACCCCAAGGTTGTTTTGCGCAACATCGTGTCCCTGTTCAGCAGCTTTGCGATACCACTTCACCGCTTCCTTGTAGTCTTCTAGCACCCCTTTACCTTTTCGGTACATCGTCCCAAGGTTGTTTTGCGCATTTGCATCTCCCTGCTCAGCAGCTTTCTGGAACCACTTAACTGCTTCCTTGTCGTCCTCCATCACTCCTTCGCCTTTGGCATACATCAACCCAAGGCTGTATTGCGCGTCTACGTATCCCTGTTCAGCAGCTTTCTGGAAATACTTAACTGCTTTCTTCAAATCCTTCTCCACTCCTTCGCCATAGTAATACCTCGCCCCAAGGTTGTTTTGCGCAGCGGCTTCCCCTTTCTCTGCCTTTGCCTTGATCTCCTCAAACTTCTCCTTGTCCGCCTTCTCATCGCTCATCAAAGGCACACACAGAATCAGCAGTAATGGCAGGATGTACTTAGTCATAATTATTTTCTTATGATCTCTTTGCGAATCTTGATGATATCGTCGTAATAGTTGCGTCCCCAGCCTTTCAACTTCCCATCAATAATACACACCGGAGTCCAATGTTTATCTTGTAAGTTAAAATTATAATCAATTTGAGTCCGATAAAATAAAAACATCATAGTTCCTCCAGATTTCACTTCATATGCCTCGGTTTTATCCGCTGGCCCCATCACTTCAATGACTTGTTCCGTAGCCATTCCAGTTTTCAATTTAGCCATATTGGCATTGTTTTTTTTGACTAGCCCAAGAACAGGTGCAGTACATCCGTTCATTACAAGAGCCATCATCAAAATTAAGAGCTTCTTCATGCCCCCATTCTAACCTCCGGCAGAATTCTCACGCAAGACAGCAGATTCTATAATAATAACCGCGGTTTATGATCCAGACATGTGTTCCAAACTATTCTGGCTGAGCCAAAAGACTCCTAACTGCCCTCACCAAGGCTTTCACTCTTGTTGCAATCGGGAAATCCGAAGGAGCCTCGCAGGTATAGCTGAGTTTAGTTTTATTCATGACCAGCCAGAACGCCTCAGGCCATAAATCGCGCAGTTTAGGGTCCATTTCCGGAACAATTAAGCCACGATCATTCTGGCGCCCATCAATTTCGAGAGACTCATCGATCGGACACACAGTTTTTACCGACTCGAGCACCCGGCGAGACTTAGTAGGTTCATCATCCATCTTAAGTTCGTAAAGATAGAATCCTTTTGCCTCCCAATCCTCATGAAGCTGAATAGTGAAATCCAAGTCAGGCAACGTCTGGAGCCACTGAGTGTGTGCGCAAATCTCCGGTGTATTTAAATGTTTATAATCACGGTTTAGATCATCGCCGGCTGCATTCTCACGTGTCTTAATATGAAAGCCCGCGGGATTAAGGCAGGGACAAATCCACAGTTCCACGTCATTGGGCCATTCATTTTCCGTGATAAGCCGACACATGGCCAGAGGCGCAGCTGGTTCGTCTCCATGAATGCCACTGGAAAGATAGATTTTGCGGTTCGCAATTTCTGCAGCGCGGTAAAGAGCCAAAAGGCGCAAACCATTTTCAATTTCAAGCCAGTGAACCGTCCACCCGTGGGCTTCAGCCGCAACAACGCAATCAGATAGAACCGATTCAATATCGATAGTCTCGCCAAAGTAGCCCCCATGATTAAGGCCTAGTGGCTTCACAGCTCAAGCTGTAACTGCCTCAGCCACCTCAACTGATTCAGGAGTACCGCAAGAATCCTTCTCACCACACCCACAACCACCGGCCTCACTCTCATCAAACTCATCCCAATCAGGGTCCAAGCCAAGATCGCGAAGCATTTGCAGGTCCTTCTCCACAGGTTGATTCAAAGTGGTAAGATAGTTACCCACCATTAACGCGCTGGCGCCGGCCTGAAAGATCATACATTGGAGATCCCGCAAATTCACTGTCCGCCCGCCGGCAATCATGATTTCTTTGGTGGGCATAATGAACCGGAAACATGCGATGGTTTTGAGAATTTCCAAAGGAGGAAGCGGTTCCTGATTTTCCAATGGCGTCCCCTCAATGGGATTAAGAATATTAACGGGAACCACACTAGCGCCTATTTCACGTAGACTCATTGCTAAATCACACCGATCTTCACGGGTTTCACCCATCCCAATAATTCCACCACTACAAATTTTAATACCGGCTTTCTTCAAAAAACCAATGGTCTTAAGGCGATCCTCATAAGTATGAGTTGTGCAATGTTCCGGAAAGAATCTTTTAGAACTCTCCAAATTGTGCCCATAACATTCCAGCCCAGCTTCTTTAAGTCGATCAGCCACTTCTTGACTTTCAATTAGCCCCAATGAGGCATCAGGACGTGTCTGTCCCTGTTCTTTCATCTCTGCAATGCGGTCACAGACCTCATCAAGCATCGGCCCTTCCTTTAGCCCACGCCAAGCGGCCACCAAACCCACCGCTGTTACCCCATTGCGATTGGCTTCTTTGCCTGCATCGGCAACCGGTTCAGGATCAATAAAACCATACCGAGGTGAACCTGTTTGGTAAGCAGCTGACTGTGAACAGAATGAACAATTTTCTGAACAGGCGCCGGCCTTAGCATTCACAATAGAGCATAGATGAATCTTGTTGCCCTTGTAATGCTCACGAATTCGATTTCCCCAGGAAAGCATGGTATGGATGTCTGCACTGTTCTCCAGCCCAAAGAGAAACATTGCCTCCTCACGATCGATCAGCCCTCCATCCAACACGCGATTGCCCAATGCGGCAATCCGTCTAGGAATCTCAGTGATTTTGGCGTCAACCTCTTTGGCTCTCATGGTTGACGACAGTAAAAAGAGACCTCAATGCAGGCAAGCTTCAGTTGTTCATTCCACCTCAAGAGTGGGTGCGTCAACCATAGACAAGGGGTTCACTTTAAACTCACCCTCTTCCAAATGTACACACCACTGGTCAATTAACCCCTTGGTTTCTGTTAAATCCAAACCATGGTGAAAATCCGGATAATCCCCCAAATACACTCTGGCCTTTGAAAAAAGTGTATGAGCAGGACGCAGTCTCGGACCAGCAGCTGGCCATTTAGGATTTTCGTGCATAGTCAAATGCACAAAACCTCCTGCTAATTGGATCAATGCCTTATAAAAATTCGCATCCGGATAATTTCTTGATTCCAGCCACAAATCCTCCAATACATCATGCGCTTCATAATATTCCCCCGCGTTAAAACACTCAAAGAACCCGAGAAACCTCGCATCACGTGTTTTACCCTCTAGATGAGCTACTCGTTGATTAATCCATCCTGTTTTATGACTCACTGTTAGGATTTTAGTGTGAATATCCGGCTTTTGACATCCTTATGTCTCTTGTCCAAAAAACCACATGGCCAAAAAAGGATTGGGCCGTGGACTAGGAGCCCTATTAGGCGGCAAAAAGGCCACCCCGAATGAAGCCTCATCTGAGGAGGCTCCGATACCCCCTTCACCTGAACTTCAGGTTGAACTGGGCTCCCCCTTGGAAGTCCAAATTGAAAAGTTACACCCCTGCCCCTCGCAGCCCCGAAAAAGCTTTGAGCGGCAACCCTTGGAAGAATTGGCCGAGTCGATCAAAGCCAATGGCATTATACAGCCCCTGATCGTTCGCACAAATGAAAATGACCAGTTTCAAATAATCGCAGGAGAAAGAAGGTGGCGCGCTGCACAAATAGCTGGTCTCAAAACGGTCCCTGTGGTGATCCGTACTGCAAATGATACCCAGGTGCTGGAAATGGCTTTGGTGGAAAACCTACAGCGTGAAAACCTTAATCCCATCGAGGAAGCTGAAGGGTACGCGCTCCTCATAGAAGCCTTTAACCTAACACAGGAGGCAACTGCTCAACGAGTAGGTAAAAGCCGAGCGAGTGTAGCCAATGCATTAAGACTACTCAATTTACCTGAGGAAGTGCTTGCCCATTTAAAAACAGAGCGTTTAAGCGTGGGCCACGCAAAGGTAATATTAGGAGCAGAAAGTGCAGAACATCAGAAGTTAATCGCTGAGAAAGCAATCAAACAATCATTAAGCGTCAGACAAACAGAAGAGCTGATTGATAACCTAAAAAACGGCTCCCCAACGCCCGGCAAAAAGAAAACCCGGAATGACCAAGGGGTTCATGTCACTTCACTGGAAAACCGTCTAAGAGAGAAGTTAGGCACTAAAGTCAGCCTAACCTACCGTGAAGGCAAAGGAACTTTAACCATTAAATATTTTTCTGATGAGGATCTTGAACGCGTCCTCAAGCTACTCGACATACAGGACTAACATGATTTTACCTCTGACCTACTACGGCGACCCCATTTTACGTAAAAAAGGGAGTCGAATTGAAAAGATTACACCTGAAATCGAAAAGCTCATTGAAGATATGGTTGATACCATGAACGAAAATCGTGGGATTGGATTAGCTGCACAGCAAATTGGTGAAGCTCTACAACTTACGGTTATCGATATCAGGCCTGCTGAAGACCGGCCTTCCACTTTAGAATTGGACGGAAAAGAGGCTGACCCTAATTCAATTATGCCACTTATCCTTCTAAACCCAAAAATAGAGCCACTTTCTCATGAAATAATGGGCCCCGAAGGATGCCTAAGTTTTCCGGAGATCTACGCCGATATCGGCAGACCGGAGAAGATCCGCGTCACATCACTCAACGAAGATGGAAAAACTATTAGTTTTGTTTGCGGCGGACTACTCTCACGTTGCATTCAACACGAAACAGATCATTTACACGGCATCCTCTTCACCGACCGGATGGACCGTAAGACAAAGGCCGATATCAGAGAAGAACTCGAAATACTGCAAAGCCATACCAAGGCTGAACTTGCAAACGAAGAAAACTAGTATACCCGCCGCATACTGGAAGGCAAAATCCCTAGCTCACCGCGATACTTAGCCACAGTCCGACGAGCAATTTTCACTTTTTTCTCCCCCATCAATTTAACAATGGCCTCATCGGAGAGAGGTTTGGATTTATCTTCACCCTCCACTAGCTCAGATAATATCTGCTTAACGCTGGTGTTGCTCTTACCTTCCCCGCCATCAGAACTCTGAATAGCTCCGGTGAAAAAATATCGCATCTCGTAAAGCCCTTGCGGTGTCTTCATGTACTTACCTGATACCGCACGGCTTACTGTGGTCTCATGCACCTCCACCTTCTCTGCAATCTCTGACATCGTCATGGGCTTAAGATGACTAACCCCGTTCTCCAAAAAATCCGACTGCCTAACAACTATTTCCCGGGCAATTTTGAGAATTGTATCATGACGTTGATGAATACTTCTAATGAGGAAATTTCCATCCCTTATTTTCCCTCGAATATATTCACGGACATCTTTGGAGTCCCGCGCTTGAGACATCAAATCCTTATAGGTGTTACTAATACGAATCTGAGGCATCTCCTCACGGTTAGAGTGAACTTCCCACTGGTCATTCTTCCACTCCACAAAAACCTCTGGAACAACATACTGTTCAGAAGTTTCCTCGAAAGCACTTCCTGGCCTAGGATTCAGTTGACCGATATTCTCAGCAATTTTCTGAATTTCATCTATACTTAACCCAACAGCCTTTGAAATTTCAGGAAAACGACGGCGCCCAAGTGCGTCCATGTGCTTATCCACAACTACATATTCAATTGAGTCCAATTTGCCTTTTCGCTCCAGTTGTAGCAGTAGACATTCGCGTAAGTCAGTCGCCCCAACCCCTGATGGATCAAAGGAGCGAACCACCGAAAGTACTTCATCAACCATGTCCACATCGCAATCAGCTACCTTAGCAAGCTCTTCTACTGTTGATTGTAAAAAACCGTTTTCGTCAATATTGCCAATTACAACCTCGGCGACATCCATCTCTTTCTCATCCAGATCACTTAAATGAGCCTGACTAATCAAGTGCTCTGATAGAGTACCATTGGCAGTCATGGTATCAAACAGGTAGTCACGCTTTTCCCTATCCTCTTGGGTTCCCCCGGTAACAGGTGCAGTCTGAGCACCATTAAAGTGCTCACGCCACTCCTCACTGATTTCAGCTAAGCGCTCCATTTCAGCCTGAAAATCATCAAAGGGCTCATTGTTAGATTCATCTGTGGGGTCTACCTTTGTATCAGCGGGAGGCTCAGCCTCTTCATTTTGACCAGGCACCCCAATTAATTCTGCACCCCCCTCTCCATCTGTCGACTTTTGTTCCTCAATCGGCACCTCTTCTAGAACCGGATTTTCCTGCAGTTCTTTGTTGATCATTCCCTGCAAATCAAGCATGGGTGCCTGAAGAAGGGCAAGGGACTGTTGCATCTGAGGGGACATCACCTGGACTTGCGCCAGTTTCTGTCCGAGATGCATTCTAGGTTCGAAAGCCATGGTCGGCTGAATATTCAATACACTTTTACTTTGCCAAAATCAAGCTCAATGGCACGCAATCTGCTTAAAAATCACCATTTTGAATTTTAAGTTAAAAATTACCTTGTGAATCAATTGAGTTTGTCGGCAGCAAACCGGATCACATAATCTGAACTTAGTGGAGGCTGTGAAGTTCAAAATTTTTGCCAGTGGTTCTTCTGGAAATGCTGCTTATTTAGAAACTCCCAGCACACGCCTGTTAATTGATTGCGGAATCAGCGCTAAACGTATCCGCCAAGGATTAATCGACATTGAAAGAACTCCTGAGCGACTCGATGGCATACTCATAACTCACGAACATACCGATCATATTGGTGGTTTGAGGGTTTTTGCAGCCAAGCTAGGTATCCCCGTCTATTGCAACCGCCATACATCAAAGGAGATATCAAGATACCACGAGACAGAATTCGATTTCAGAATAGTTGAAACTGGACGAGACTTTTCGGTGGGAGATATTTCCATTGATACATTCCCAGTACCTCACGACGCAGTAGACCCTATGGGCTTCACTCTCCATACCCCCGCCGGTCGTATTGGTTTTCTAACAGATTTAGGTCAGGGAACCCGACTTATTGCCGACCGGGTACGCAATGTTGAAATCCTACTATTGGAGACCAACCACGATGTAGATATGCTCAATAATGACCCTCGACGTTCATGGGCCCTAAAACAGAGAATATTTAGCCGGCACGGTCATCTCTCCAATGAAGG
Organism: uncultured Verrucomicrobiota bacterium; assembly: GCA_902551155.1. Classification (GTDB taxonomy): domain Bacteria; phylum Verrucomicrobiota; class Verrucomicrobiia; order Limisphaerales; family UBA1100; genus UBA1100. The sequence continues at coordinate 10,457 of CACDBG010000024.1, forward strand.
AGCCGCCACTTTTCTCGAAGAGCTGGCCCATGAGGGCTTGAAACATGTGGTTTGTGCTCACCTTAGCCGCGATTGCAATACGCCTGAACTGGCTCAGACCGAAATTAAGGAAAAACTGCTGCAACTCGGACTAAATAAGGTAAATGTGCATCCCACCTCCCAGGTGACCCCATCAACAACACTCGAGCTTTTTAGGGCAAATTCGTCCTAAAAAACCGTTGCTTCACCTTTAATTGCGCTTTAGGGTAATCCTAAGCAACCCAATTACGCTTGTTTTAGCGTAAAAACAAACAAAACTGTATCCTTCTCACACTATGTCTGAACGAATTGGAATCGTCGGAGTGGGTCGTATGGGAGCCAATATGGCCCGAAGGTTGAACGACCAAAACTTCACCATAACCGCTATAAGCGACGTTAACGCTGAACCAGCTAAAGCATTGGCGGAAGAACTAAATTCCACCTACTACGAAAAACTAGCACACGTTACCAAGAACTCCGACGTGATCATAACCGTCGTCACTGATGACAAAGCAATGAAAAGCGTGTTCAACGGAACTGGCTCTCTGCTGGCTCGTGCACATGGCCGTCTTTTCATCAACTGTGCAACTGTGAGCCCCTCAACCCATCAAAGAGTAGAGCAATGGGCAAACAAACACGAAGCCCAAACATTAGAGGCTTGTATGGCTAGCTCTATCACGCAGGCACGTGAAGGTACTCTTTACTTGATGTGCGGAGGCAAACAGGCTGCATTCGACCGAGCCAAGCCAATCCTTGACGCACTATCAGTAACCAACCGGTATATTGGTGACACCGGTAGTGCTGCCAAGTTGAAAGCGCTGGTTAATATGGTTATGAACATCAACACAGCCGGCCTTGCTGAAGGACTAGGCTTAGCCGACTCGCTCGGATTGGATTTGGCAACCGTACGGGAAGTCTTTAGTCAAACCGGAGCGAACAGTCGAGTCCTTGAGACAGACGGTGAAGATATGGTCATTAAAGATCACGAATGTTATTTCAGCGCAGCTCACGCTGCCAAAGACAGTGGCATCGCTCTCAAACTAGGTGAAAACGCTGGATTAAAGCTTCCTCTTGCCAAATCAACCTGGAAGCAATACGAGAAGATGAAATCTCTTGGCCTAGGCGATCTGGATAAGTCGGGGATTGCTGAACTCACCTTTAAAGGACGCACCCTACATCCCTAATTCTTCCACAAACAAAACCGGTAGTAGAACAATTCTGCTACCGGTTTTTTTATGTCGCAGGCACCCATCGCTGAGCAAGCAAAGAAAGCAAAAAGCAACCTAAGAAAATAGCAGCCAACTCAGTATTAACTAAGGGAACTGCCAGTAAATCGACTAGTGAAATACCCGCCAGAAGGCCCCCAACAGTTTTCCCGATATCCCGCTTCTCCCCCCAAAAAGTATATCGCATACAACGAATGATCCAAAGACCCAGAATAGCGCTAACATACAAGGCATCCTTTCTATCCGCTCCGCCGGGATTGACAAGGAACGCCAATAACATTGGCAAAAAAAGTAACAAACACGGCCAATACCTCACCACACCCGGCTCGCTTTCCACCTTCGCCAACCAACTCAAGCCCACAATGTAAGAACCTAGAACCAAAGCAGTCCAAGTTGCTAGTCCGCTATTTTGGTGAGCAAAAAAAGAATCCTCAGGGTTAGTTGTCACATACGCAAAGGAAGCCCCGACTAGAATAAGTAGAAACCTGCAAATCGCAATCAGCACCGGTGACCATTTAATTTTTTTATGTAGAAAGTTATAGACTAAAACACAGTTAAAAAGAGCCAGAGCTAACAACGCCGTTGTCCCACCCTGCAATGACAATAATCCTACTCCGGCCGCCAGAAGGCTGATGCCAATCTTCCACACTGAACTTTCACTAATCGCGCCAGAGGGAATCGGCCGTTCTTTTCTAAAATTACGGTCAAATGCGACATCGCAAGCATCATTAAGATACATGCCACCCAAATATATAGCAGTAGCTCCGATACAAAGGCAAAGAAGCATTGTCCAATCGACGAAAGTATCGAGCCCAGCATATCCAACCCCAATTAACCAGCCGCACAGGCAGTTACTCCAAATAGAAGGTAAATTACTCACCCGACCCAAAACTAAAAGTGCTCGTGCCAGCTTCATGCTAAACCACGTGCGGTGAGCTCACCTAAAGTCCATTCGTACTCACCAACTAGTTGATCCACTACGTCACGGTTTTTCATCTGATTGGGCAATACTTCCCAAGTATAAGTTTCCATCTCTAAATGAGAACATAACTCTGGGTCTTCCTGAAGCAAATCGAGCACTCCTTTGATATGCTCACGAGTTGTTTTAAACCAATCACCATCAGGACTATGCAGTGGCACATGAAAATGAATACGCCATTCCTCGGCCTCTATATCGGCTGCTAAAGCAGCACCTAAATCCCGATAACGATTTAAGGTGCCCAATCGGGTTTTCTCAATAACCTGATGCAGATAAACATCATCTTCAAAGGCCTTAAGATTACCTTTAACCGTATCGTCTGGTTGCACAATAAGCGCCGCACTTAAATGCAATTTACTGATACGCAAACCTGCATCACGTAAAGCCCCTATTGCCGTTCTTGGCTCCTCATACTCAACAGCAAGATGGCAGGTATCATAGTTTACCCCCAAATGCTCGTATAGCCTAGAGTCATTCGGATGCTGGGCATACAAACTTTCGAAAAAACGTACAGTTTCAGTACTGGTTTCAAAATACCCACAAGGCTCAGGCTCTAAACCTAAATGCAGCGCTTTACCGGTTCGAGCACTCAAATCAGATATGTGCTCAACACATTGCCAAATATTTTCACGTATTTGAATCTCCTGACTTTCCTCGGTAATAAATTCCTTAAATGAACCAGGCAATGTGCTGACACTGCCATCAACCCCATCAGGCACCAGCACCGCAATCAAATCAAATAAACGATTCGTGTATTCAAGTCGATCCTTGGAAGTCCAGTCAGGTACGTAAACCTGCTCCTTAACTCGTGTTCCATGAAAATTTCCAAAGGGAAAGCCATTAATCGTAAAGACATAACAATTTTGATCTTTCAGCCATTGTTGAAAGGTTTCTAGAACAGCCGGATCACTCAACTCGCGCGACGCTAAATCGCTTAACCTCAATCCGATTGCATACGCTTTATTTTTAGACACACGATCTCTAACTGACATCACATCAGTCTTGAGAGATTTGAAAGTCTGAGTCCAATCTTCCCCTCGATGAATGTTAGTGCAATAGGCTAAATGCAACCCTTTACTGAGTTCCATGACGTGAAATTAAAACACAACACTCAAGCGCAATCCATCTGGAAGCGTTCGCATTGACTTAAAAACTGTTTAGGGTTCTCAAAAATCACTTTCTCAATAAGTTTTTCCTCATGTCCACGCCTCCGCATTTCACAAGCCGTGCGCGGAACCGCTAGAGGGACACTGGGCCCCCAATCACATGCTGCATCCCACCAAAGCCGATCAGAGCCAAACCTTTCGACCATATCAATGGCACGCGCAGGCGAACATTTACTTTCAGGATATAACGTCATTCCACCCCAATGACCGGCATCAAGCACCATCCCAATAGTATGCTCCTCTACGTGATCAATCATCACGCGCTCGGGGTCAATGCGGCTGTCATGCTTAAGCACATCCAGTATTAGGCGGGTTCCCTTGTATTTGTCTTCCAAATGCGGCGTGTGAACGAGAATCAATTGGTCATTTGCCGCGGCCAGATCCACATGCTGCTGAAGCACCTTGATTTCGTTGCGGCTATTTTTATTTAAACCTATTTCCCCAATACCCAGGACGTTGGGGCAATCCAAAAATTCAGGAATCACCGAGAGCACATCCGCAGCCAGCGACATGTCCTCCGACTCCTTGGGGTTAATACAGAGCCAAGTATAATGCTTGATACCGTAATTGGCCGCGCGCCGCGGCTCAACCTCGGTGAGTTGTCGAAAGTAATCGCGAAAACCATCCGCACTCCCACGGTCAAAGCCGGCCCAAAAAGCCGGCTCACACAACGCTACACACCCTGCTGTCGCCATATCTGCGTAGTCATCAGTCGTACGACTGACCATGTGTGCGTGAGGTTCGATGAAGCGCATACAGAAAGGGTTGTACCCTACTCGCTCTTGCCGGGCCAAGCCCCACATGCTCCTTTGCCGTGAGCAACTGCGATGGGTTCTTCGGTCGGGTCACTAAAGGCCATCAGCACATCTTGTGCACGGTCCTTGCCCTTATCGTCCAACCGCTTCATCGCATTACGAAAAGCATCCAATCGAAAGTCAGCGTCTCCTTCAGCGCGATCCACACGATCCAAAAAGGCAGCAATATCAATCAGCTTATGCCGCGCATCCATGAAATATTGATCTAATACTTTTTGCCGAGTCATAGCCATAGCGTATCGTCCGCCCGCAAGCGTCTCAGGGTTAGATGCAAATGCTATGTGAATAACCTGTGGAAAGCAAGTCATCAACGCCTTGACCAAAACACCTCTTTTCCTATAGAAAAAGAGGAAGGAGGGGGAGTTTCATCACATGCCAACCTATGAGTACCAATGTGCAAAGTGTGGAATAATATTCGATCACTTTCAATCAATCAAGGCACCCAAATTGGAAAAATGCACCAAAAAGGGCTGTAAAGGAAAGGTGACACGTTTACTAGGAACTGGAGCAGGCATTATCTTTAAAGGTGGAGGCTTTTACGAAACCGATTATCGCAGCGACAATTATAAGAGCGGAGAAAAAAACGCCAAAGATGCTGTAAAAAAGGCCACGGAGAAAAAAACGGACAATAAAAAGAAATCTGATAAATCAGAAAACAAAAAATCAACTTCTAAGAGCAAGACCAAAAAAAAATAAAGATGCCTTTGCCCAAGAAAATTTACGTTTCAGATCTTATGGGAAAATTACTCCCTCTTTTGCTGTTTACGTCATTTTTACACGCCCAGAACCTTCGTCCTGGCCACTCAATCACAAGTCGATCAAAACAATTTGTGATCACATCTTCGGTAAATGTTGACGCGCGACCCACTACTGGAAAATCTCAACCGATTCCCAAGCAAGTACTGTTAACCCCATCTGCACTTGCCACCTTTGCCGGATCAGTCAGGCAGCAATGGTTACATCAATTCGGGATAAACCAGGAATGGCAAGGGCAACTCTATTTACACATCGTCTCAGGCGGATTAGGAGACAAACCTGACGTTCGTCGAGTCGCCTCTCCAAAGGGAGGATGGAATTACCGAGCCATTATACCACAGCAAATTAACGGACGTACTCTAACTCAAGTAATAATAAACCTACTTCTCAAAGAATTTTCAGGGCGATACTCAATGAAAGAACCGAATATACCGCCTTGGCTTACTGCCGGCTCTTCAGAACTGCTCCTTCAGACCATTGGCCCTGTGCTCTTTGTACCTTTCCATACTCGTGGAGGTGGAGGCATCAGCTTCAACCATCCCCCAGATCCACTGTATGCCAGCCGAATAGTCGTTGAGAAACTTCCTGCTGTATCATTTTTGACTTTGAGTCTGCCTCCACCTGATTTTATCCAAGGAGAAAAACAAGCCCAATACCGAGCCTACTCTCACCTGCTGGTATACAAATTACTGAGGGAACAAGACGGAACCAAACGCATGCAATATTACCTAAGAGAAATACCTAAACATAAAAACACACCCTCAGCCCTAGGAGTAGTTTACGGGCATAAAACAATGCTGCAAATCGAACAATGGTGGTCTCTTGCTCAAACTCAATTTCGTAGTCGAGATGCATTTAACCGTTGGCGACCAAGAGTAATTTTAGGACATCTGTCGGATTCTCTTCTTTTGCAAACATTAACAACTCCATCTAATACTGAACCAAAACCGCAACAGAAACTCATCAGTATTCAGGAATTTATCGGAAAAGGAATCCGCACCAAGCATACCGAAAAGCTAAGACCGCTACTTGAAAGACTACGATTTCTCCAAGTCAATGCTCCGCCTGAAACCGCCCGACTCATACAAGACTACCATTCAGCCATCGAATCTTACCTCGAAGTAAAGCCTATTAGATTGCGAGTATTTCGAGATAATACAATCAATCAGTTAAATCTTTTGGATACTATACTAAAAGACCTAATCTCTGAGTCTGAAACAGACCACACTCGAGCCAAACAAGCCACACCACCCGCGCAGCCCGATTGACAGTTGGTCCCATATTACCTAATATAGAGGTGATGTTTTTCACTCCAAACCGGGAAAATCATGAAGAACGCTTACTAAAGACCTTAAAGTCTTTTCGCCCATCAGGCCGTGGCTTGTGGCATGATACTTCCGAGGAAGATTGGAATAACTGGCGCTGGCAACTCAAAAACCGTGTCAGCTCGCTGGAGCAGCTGCAACAGCATATCCCGAATCTATCCCAAAAAGAAATCGATGGGGCAAGATTAGCGGACACTAAGTTGGCAATGGCGATTACGCCTCATTTCTTAAATCTCATCGATGCGGAAGACCTCAAATGCCCCATCCGACGGCAAATGCTACCAAATATCGACGAGACCTACACTGCCCCGTGGGAGATGGGCGATCCCTGCGGGGAAGACGGCCATTCGCCTGTGCCCGGATTGGTGCACCGATATCCTGACCGCGTGCTGTTTCTGGTCACGGACCGATGTGCGGCCTACTGCCGCTACTGCACGCGCTCACGGTTGGTTAGCAATGCGTTGGGTTATGATTTCCGGCCCAACTATAAGGAACAGATTGAGTATATCCGCCGCACCCCAGCCGTGCGCGATGTATTGCTCTCGGGCGGTGACGCCCTGTTGCTAAACGATACCAAGTTGCGCCGTCTCCTCACCGAGCTGCGCTCCATTCCCCATGTGGAATTCATCCGCATCGGCAGCCGCATACCCCTTTTCCTGCCTCAACGGATCACCACTGAGCTATGCTCCATGCTCAAGGAATTCCATCCGCTCTTCATCAGCGTCCATGCCAACCACCCTCGCGAACTTACTACTGAGGTTAGAGATGGATTGTCCCGCCTAGCCGATGCTGGTATTCCCCTTGGAAACCAATCCGTTCTACTCAAGGGGGTAAATGACGACACCACTGTAATGAAAGCATTGATACAAAAGTTATTAATGTGCCGCGTAAGGCCTCTCTACCTGTATCAGTGTGATCTCATAAATGGCAGTTCCCATTTGCGCACCAGCGTACGGCGCGGGCTGGAAATCATGGAGCAATTGCGCGGCCATACTACGGGCTACGCCGTGCCTCAATATGTTATCGACGCCCCCGGCGGAGGTGGCAAGGTGCCCGTTGCTCCCAACTACGTCCTGAGCCACAATGCCGACCGCGTCGTCATCCGCAATTTCGAGGGCAAAGTTTTCGAATACCCCGAGGCCCCTGACGGCACCCCACTGCACCCGCGTCCCGCATCAATCGAAGAACCTGAGCTGGTCTAACCATGGCTCGCGAATCGCAGGCCGCCAAAAAGGAACGCCTCGGCCAAATTATCTCTGACCTCCAGCAAACCTATCCCGATGCTCACTGCGAACTGAATTATCACAACCCGCTGGAGTTAATGGTTGCCACCATTCTTTCCGCACAATGCACGGACAAACAGGTAAATATCGTCACGCAGAATTTGTTCAAAAAATACCGCCAAGCCGCCGACTACACCGCTGTGCCACTGGAAGAACTGCAAAACGACATCCGCCGTATCGGACTTTTTCGCAACAAAGCCAAGAGCATCCAAAACGCCTGCCGCGCACTCGTCAAAAACCACAACGGTAAGGTCCCCCAAACTATGCCCGAGCTTGTGGCGCTCGCAGGCGTAGGGCGCAAAACCGCCAATGTCATTCTTGGCAACGCATTCGACATCAACGAAGGCGTGGTGGTGGACACGCATGTAAAGCGTTTGTGCGATCGACTTCGCATCACCTCTGCCAAGACGCCTGAGAAAATCGAGAAAGATTTGATAAAGCTAGTCCCGCGCAAACATTGGACGCTTTTCAGCCACTGGATTATTTGGCACGGCCGCCGCAGATGCGACGCACGAAAACCCGATTGCCCTGCCTGCGAAATTCAACCGCTTTGCCCGACATCGCCATAATGGATTGGCTGTTACTCCTAAGTGGCCGCAGTGACCCAGCCTACAATATGGCTCTTGATGAGGCGCTACTGGAAAATGCCGCAACTCTGGGCCAACCTGTTCTGCGTTTTTATGATTGGACCGAGCCCTGCGCCACTTTTGGCTATTCCCAAAAAATCAACCAAATAGAAGCTGCTACAAAATTACGCCCCTTGATTCGCCGCTGTACAGGTGGCGGGTTAGTTCCCCATGATAATGACTGGACCTATAGTCTCAGTTTTCCACCCAATCATGAATGGACACTACTTGCCGCGACTGAAAGCTACCGTCGCACACACGCACTATTGCAGAAAGCCTTTCATGCGATCGGAATAGAAACGACGCTGGCCGATTGCTGCCGGCGCCCCAAACCGGGCGAATGCTTTGAAGGGCATGAAATACACGACCTATTATGGAACGGTAAAAAGATTTCTGGAGCCGCACAACGTCGTAATCGTTTTGGCTTACTAATTCAGGGTTCCGTACAGCCACCTGCCGTTTGGCCGCAAAATAATTGGATGAATGCCTTGGCCGGCAATTGCGCGATCGTTAATAACCTGCCCGATGCCCGTGCCCACGAATTGGCCAAAGCGAAATATTCAATGGATAAGCACAACCGAAAGCGATAGGGCTCACTCTCCGAGCACGCCAAGGCAGTTTCGGAGAAACTGTCCTCCCTGATATGGCCGATCGTTGACATCCTGAGTAATAATTCTAGTATTCGAATATCAAGTCTAATTCAAATCTTACAACGGCTGATGACGAGCAGGACAACTCTCCAGATTCAAAATCGTTTTTCCAATTACTCCGAACGGGTAAAGCAGGAATTCTAAATGGCTTTTTCTTTGCCTTATCCGTCGGGCTAATCACTTCTGGCCTGACCATGGTGGTCTGGTGCCTGCTTTCAATTGAAACAGCATCGGTTCGATATCGATTATACAATGAAAGTCACAGAATTTCTGTAGACGATGATGCCCTCATCTGGATTTCGGCAATGACGGGTTGTGTATTTTTCATCTACCTATTGTTAGCCCTTATTCGCGAATCATTAAACATCCAAAAACAAACAAAGCAAGACTCTCAAGACCATTCGGCAAGATATCAGAACTTCCAATCCATTAGTAGTTTTAAGCAATTCATGAGCTCTTCTATTCTGCCCGGCCTTTCGATTATTAGCCTAATCATCATTATTGTTACGAGTTTACTTGTTGCAAGTGTTGAAGAAGTATTCAACCTTCAAGGAGATTCAGAATACTTGATGATGGGCATCTTGTTTTTTGGAAGCAGCACACTCGTTCTTGTGTGGATGCTTGGATTACGTCACATCTCGCAACAAACCACAACAATAGCTTCAACTTCCGCCCCCCCTGAGACCAGTGTGGAAATTGCTCTGAGTAAAGCAGGACATGGGAAAAAGGACGATGGGGCTGGGCTTTGGGCTGGGGCAATCAAGCCGTTTATCAAGAATTCATCGGGTTTATTAATTTTACTGATAACGGCACTTGCCCCCATCTCGATCGCAACTTATTTCTTGATCAACCCAAAAGACGGTAACCTCAATGAATTTGGATTAATTCAAATATGGGCTTTACCGGTGGGTGGATTCGTTGGGTACTTGTTTTTGCGTCCTATCAGCGAACGTACTCGTTGGATGCGCACGTTTGCTAAAATTTGCCTTGGATTAATTCTGTTTATTTCCGGGGGAACAGGTTTATTTGTCAGCATTGAGAATTATCGGGGCGAAAGGGTATGGAGCAATTTTAAGGAGGAATGGGAAGCCAAAGGGGTTTCCTTTGATAAAGATTCCCACCTTCCCCCTGAGATACCGATTGAAAAAAACTTCTCCTACACACCACTGCTTGCCCCATTGCAAAGCTCAGATAGCCGACTAGTTCACAGCCGGCGGCTTGAACAGATATCCGCTGCCACCGGACACTCATACCAATACAACAAGGATCCTGATAAGTTAATGCAACAGGGGCTGGTTATAAACTTATCAGGTTGGCAAACGCATTTCAGAAAAAACAGTTGTGGGTGGCCCGTCGCGCCAGCCCCACAAACTCCAGCAAAGGATATACTCCTAGGGTTATCCCATTTCAAAAAAGATTTTGAACGACTTCGGGCCGATTCCATAATTCGCCCTTCGGCTCACTACGGCGAAAGTGAACCAGGCGTCGTACCCACTCATCATTCGGCCATCTCAAAATTATGCAGCTTCCTAAGACTTCGCATACGCGCCTTTCTACAGGACAATCAACCCGATGCCGCACTCGAAGATGTACGATTGCTGTATTTCCTTGCCGGTACGATTAAAACCGGACCAGAAATTGACTCTACCATGCTATACACAAAACTCTGCATGGCAGGAACAGTTCCAATCTGGGAAGGCTTGGTTTTGAACAAGTGGCGCCCCGAACATCTCATTAAGATTCAATCGATTCTGATTAAGCACGATCTTCTCAAAACAATGAAACCTGCCCTTCTAAGCATAACCATCGGAAATACTCTTCCTTTATTCAAAAGTTTGGAAGGGCCCAAAGACCAACTAAAGGGCTTTCTCCGGGATGCCGCTAAATTTAATCACATCCAATTAAAGCCACGAGGCTGGATTCGACAAAACCAAGTCTACCTTTGCCGTGAAGTTCTTGAAAACTTACTCCCGCAATTCGACGGAGAAGCCCATCGATACTATCCACGCAAAAAAACGCACACACCCCCAAAACGTTATTCTTTCCTAATGAGTTACTCAGGGTTATGGGCTCTCCCGTCCCTGAAGATCCCAGAACACCAGACTCAATTGGATTTACTAATCATTGCCTGTTCTCTGGAACACCACAGGTTAACTGAAGGCAAGTACCCTGAATCACTTAATGCCATCAATCGACTGGATGGCAACGATCTGCCTCAGGAAGTCTTCACAGGTCACCCCTATATTTTCCACCTGCAACACCAAGAGCCCGGTGCCTACAAACTCCGGAGCGTGGGTCCTAATCTGAGAGATGACCAAGGTGATCCGAAATCCGATATTGTCTGGGTCCCAAAGGGCAAAATTGCTTCAAGAGGGAATTAAGCAAACCTAGCAGAACGTGTTCACCAGCACGCTAATGCGGCTTCGAGAACCCGCCCAACCATTACCTCGCAATCCAGCCGCCGCCTAGAACGAGGTTGTCTTGATAGAACACGCAGGCTTGGCCAGGGGCAATGGCCCGTTGTGGTTCGTGGAGATAGACGGTCGCATGATCATTTTCACCGGGTTCAACAGTAGCCATTGTGCCGGAATGATTGTAGCGAATTCGGGTGGTGACCTCGATGGGCTCAGTAAGTTCGGCAAACGGAATCCAGTTACATCGCTCCACCTGAAAATTGTCGCGCTCGAGATTTTCAACAGGGCCGACTACAACACGGTTCTCTTCCGGGTTTAACTCGAGGACATAAAGGGGATACGACGAGCTGATACCAAGACCTTTACGTTGGCCGATAGTGTAAAATTCAATGCCATCGTGATGCCCCAGCACTCTTCCCTGTAAATCTACAATTTCTCCTCGATGTTTCTGCGCTAACCCCGCCTTTTGCAGAAAACCACCATAGTCATTATCGGGGACAAAACAAATCTCCATGCTTTCCTCTTTGTCCGCAGTCTTAAGATTGCACTCACGCGCAACCTCACGCGTATCACTCTTGGTCTTCTCCCCGAGTGGGAATAGGGCGCGACTGAGCTGATCCTGACGGAGTGAAAAAAGAAAATAGGTCTGATCCTTATGTTCATCACGACCTCGTTTAAGGAGATACCGACCGGTGACTTCATCCTGTTCAACTCGGGCGAAGTGTCCGGTGGCAATTTTCTCAGCGCCTAGCTGATTAGCTCGATCAATGAGGCGGCCAAACTTGAGATGTTCATTACACATTACGCAAGGATTAGGTGTACGACCTGCCTTATATTCATCAGCAAAATATCGGATAACGTGTTTCTGAAAATCTTCCGCTTCATCAATGAGATAATAGCGAATACCCAAATTATTACAGACAGACCGGGCATCCATCACTGCTTGGGGCCCACAACATTTGTCTTCAGCACGGGACACACAATCCTGCGGCCAGAGTTTTAAGGTAACGCCAACTACCTCGTATCCCTGATCCAACAATAATGCAGCTGTGGCTGAGGAATCTACACCCCCACTCATACCGCACAAGACACGCGTCTTTTTGACTTCTGCAACTTCCATTAGTTATTTTTAAGGACCTCTAACGCCCTAGATACATCATCAACCCGAAGCACAAGTAACCCTTTTCGTGATTTTGGGGCAGTTGCACAATAAAGATATTCAATATTAATTTCAGCTTTGCCCAGTACCCGCGCCAGTTCTGCTAACCCACCGGATTTATTATTACTTTCGATCAACAAAATCTCATCCTCGACAACCATAGCTCCATTTTCCTCAAGTAGCCATATAGCTGTTTGTGTATCATCCACAACCATCCGCACCACACTGTGGTCAACAGTATCGCTCGTAGCCAAAGCGTGAATGTTGATGCCCTTTTCAGAGAAGGCTTCACAAACACGAGCTAGCGCACCCGGACGGTTATCCAAAAATATCGCCAATTGCTTTGCAATTTCCATAAATATTATAGGGGTTTGTTTTAAGAGATGATCTTACCACAAATTTACTGGATCGCAATCTGCTAAATACCCGCCAATGCACTGCCCATTGTGACCCCCGGGGCCGGGAGCAGGCTGCTGCCCATGAGGTACTGGTCGATGGCACGAGCGGCGCCGCGGCCTTCGTTGATAGCCCAGACGACAAGCGATTGGCCGCGGCGACAGTCACCGGCAACAAACACACCCTCTACGTTGGTGGTAAATTCGCCGTGCTCGCCGATAAAAGTCTGCCAATTACCTCGGGGGTTTTGGGTCTCGAGCCCGAGCATTTCGCCCACCTCTAACTCAGGCCCGACGAAACCGGTGGCGAGCAGCACGAGGTCCGCCGGCCATTCCTTTTCGGAGCCTTCCACCTCGCTGAACGGCGCGCCGCCTTCGACCGGTTTGGACCAGTCGACTTCGACGGTTTTGACGCCCTTGATGTGGCCGTTGCCGTCATCGACGAATTCCTTCGCGAGGATGTGGTACGCGCGCGGGTCGTTGCCGTTCTTGGCCTTGTTCTCCTCGTGCGAGTAGTCGAGGCGATAAATGCGCGGCCATTGCGGCCAGGGATTGTTATCGGCGCGTTCGGCCGGCGGCTGGTCGAGCAGCTCAAAGTTAACGACATCCGTGCAGCCGTGTCGCAGCGAGGTGCCGATGCAGTCCGCACCAGTGTCACCGCCGCCGATCACGATTACGTGCTTGTCCTTGGCGGTGAGATACTCGCTATTCTCGAGATTGGAATCAAGCAGGCTCTTGGTGTTGCGCGTGAGGAAATCCATCGCGAAATAGATACCCTTGAGGTCGCGACCGAGATTGCGGCCGGTCGGGTCAAACGGCTTGGTCGCACCGGTGGCCATCAATACGGCATCGAAATCCTTCTGCAAATCATTGGGGTCGATGTACTGCATCTCGCAGCCGCGCTCCTCCATGATCTGCGTCATGTGGCCTGATTCAAACTCCTCCTTTTTGCCGACGTGTACGCAGGTGACAAACTCCACGCCCTCCTCGCGCATAAGATTAATGCGCCGATCAACGACGTCCTTGTCCAGCTTCATGTTCGGGATACCGTACATCAACAGGCCGCCAATGCGGTCGGCGCGTTCGTACACCGTCACCGAGTGGCCCACCTTGTTGAGCTGATCGGCCGCCGCCAAACCAGCCGGGCCGGAGCCGACGATGGCGATCTTTTTGCCGGTGCGTTCGGCAGGCGGCTCGGCACTCACCCAGCCTTCATCGAAGGCGCGGTTGATGATGGTGTTCTCGAGGTTCTTGATAGTGACCGGCGGGTTGGTGATGCCGAGCACGCAAGAGCCTTCGCACGGCGCCGGACACACTCGGCCGGTGAACTCCGGGAAATTGTTCGTCTTGTGCAGGCGATCGATCGCCTCTTTCCAGCGCTTTTGATAAACGAGATGGTTCCACTCGGGG
>CACDBG010000025.1 GCA_902551155.1 uncultured Verrucomicrobiota bacterium
TGACAATTGTACGCTCGATGATCACTCAAGAAGGCGATCACGAGCGTGCAGCTTATAATATGAAGACAGGATATCGTCCTGTTCCAGCACTCGTTCATCCCTCAATTGGTGCGGTACTATGTCACGAGTTACCGGAACCGGGAGTGGATATTCCGCGTCACATTTCGATTTTGCCTGATCAATGGCCGGCTCGTGGAGGATATTTGGGTGCGCATTTTGATGCGTTCAAGGTTTATGATTCTTTAGGTCGTGCGGAAAACATTTCTGCTCGAGTTAAACCTCCGCGGCAGGAGAAAAGATTGGAAGCACTAAAAGTTATTGAGGATTCCTTCTCGCTCGGTCGTCGTCTTGATTTAGATAACAAGACAACTCTGCATAACATTACTGTTAAGCGGGCACTTGCTATGATGAATTCGAATAAACTCGATGCTTTTGATGTTAGGAAGGCTTCGGTTCGCACGCGTGAGAAATTTGGAGATACAAATTTTGGGCGTGGTTGTCTGGCTGCCATCCAATTGGTTGAAGCTGGAATAGGTTGTGTAGAGGTGACTTTAAAAGGATGGGATACCCATATTAATAATCATGAAGGTCATACAAAGCTAAACGCCATTCTCGACCCTGCTTTTACCGCCCTAATCAGTGAATTACGCGCGCGCGATATGCTGGATCGTACCGTTGTCATTTGCGCTGGGGAATTTGGACGGACACCCAAGATCAACGCTCTGGATGGTCGTGATCATTGGCCAAAGGGCTTTTCTGTGGCGCTGGCAGGAGGAGGGTTCAAAAGCGGTTATGTTCATGGTAAGACCGATCCTGAAGGAAAAAATGATGGGCCGGAAGATCCGGTTAGAGTTTCGGATATTCACAGTACGGTGCTGCACCAGCTGGGGATTGCATATGATAAGGAAGTGATGACTCCAATTGGTCGGCCTATGAGACTCAGTGAGGGGAACGTTATCAAAAGTTTGTTAAAGCCGACCTAAAATAGTTTTTCCTATATGATTTCACTTTGCCGTAATTGGCAATCTCTTTACAGTCACGCCATGAAAGTGCCACTTCTTATTTGTTTATTTTATTTCGCCCAAAGTGGTTCGGCAGCCCAAAATGGTTTTCAGCCTCTTTTTAACGGAAGAGATCTTAATGGTTGGGTAGGGGTCGGCGGGACGGCTATTAACTGGAAGGTAGAGAAAGGTATACTTTCATGCACTGGTCAAAAGGGGGCGCAGTGGATTGCTACAAAAAAGCAATACGCCAATTTTGACCTACGATTGGAGTTTAACATACCCAAGAATGGTAACAGTGGCGTGTTTATTCGCGCGCCCAAAGAAGGTGCAGCGTGGGTGGAGGGAATGGAAATTCAAGTGCTCGATGACCGTGGCGACAAGTGGAAAAATCTGAAGCCTGCACAGTTTACTGGCTCTATTTATGCGGTGCAGGCACCGGAAAAACGGGTAACGAAAAAAGCTGGCGAATGGCAAACGATGCGTATTCGTTGTGCGGACTCCAAGTGCAACGTTTGGATCAATGATGTGCAGGTGGTGAACGGTGATCTGGCAAAATTGGCTCAGACTCACAATCAGGCTGGTCTCAAACGCCGCTCAGGTTTTATTGGCCTGCAGAACCACGCCTCTCCGGTTTACTACAGGAACATTCAAATCAAGGTTCTCAAGTAGATTTATTCCATGAACAAAAAATCAGTTTACGGTTGGGTTATCTGTATAGCGTGGTTTCCTTTTTATGGAGATGCAGCAGATAAGATTGCTTCTAGAGATGCGGTGCAATCTTTGGACAGGTATTTAAAAATTGCTAGAGAGGCCCGTCCTAATATTAAAACCCAAAATTTTTTGAAAATCGCATTAACTAAGGTTGATGCCGCCAAAGTTCGGAATCTGTTATGGGCTGACCGAGTCGATTTCCTTCGAAAAGATCGGAGCATGGAGATGAAATCCAAGGTGATTAGGCATGGCGATCTTGAAATGCCTTTTGAATATTTTGTGTATGGCGACAAACCTAAAGACGGTCGTAGTTTGTTTATTTCTATGCATGGAGGGGGTAATGCCCCTAAGCGTGTTAATGACAGCCAATGGGAAAATCAAAAACGTCTTTATCGGCCGAAGGAAGGCGTTTATCTAGCCCCACGTGCACCGACCGACACTTGGAATCTCTGGCATCAAGGCCATATTGATCCGATGTTTCTGCGGCTCATCGAGAACATGGTAGCCTTAGAGGAAGTAAATCCCAACCGAGTATACCTAATGGGGTATTCTGCAGGAGGGGATGGAGTTTATCAACTGGCGCCGCGAATGGCCCATTATCTGGCAGCAGCCGCTATGATGGCAGGGCATCCGAACGAGACGTCTCCGCTGGGGCTTCGCAATTTGCCGTTTGCAATTCACGTAGGAGAACGCGATGGGGGATATAACCGAAATAAGGTCGCTATTCAATGGAAAGATAAGTTGGAAAAGCTGCATGAATCTGATCCTAAAGGTTACATTCATTATGTGAGAATTCATGCTGGTCGAGGCCACTGGATGAATCGCGAAGATGCCGTTGCAGTGGAATGGATGGCTAAATACAACCGCAACCCGTATCCCCAAACAATTGTATGGAAACAGGATGATGTTTTGCATGATCACTTTTATTGGATTTCGCTTCCGAAAGGTCAGGCGAAGGCCCGAGAGGAAATTAAGGCAAGTATTGTGGGACAGGAAATACGCCTGGAGGGGCCTAGTGGCAAAAAATTGGACCTAAATTTAAATGATGATTTAATTTTTCTAGATAAAGCAGTTATTGTTTCCTCTGGGGAAAAAATACTATTTAAGGGCAAGGTATCTCGTACAGTTGCTCAGTTGTTAAAATCTTTAAAATTATATAAAGATCGGGCTTACATTTTTTCTTCAAAAATAACAGCTAAACTCCCTTGAGATTTTCATTTTTAGTTTTATTGCTGGGGGTTAATTCTTTTCTGGTTCATGGAGCTTTGGATATTAGCTCGGTGAAGCCTGATCTGTTCATTCCTTCTTTGACTAAAGGCAAACCTGCTGCAGGTAAGCGGGTTAAGCAGACCCATCCAGACTGGAAGGATACAGAAGTTTATCATGTGATTTATCTCCCTAAAGATTGGCGTCCCGATAAGCGATATCCGGTAATTGTAGAGTATGCTGGCAATGGGCCTTACAAAAACAAGTTTGGTGATATTAGTGCGGGCCGCCCAGAGAGTAGCAAAATGGGGTATGGAATTTCTGGCGGGGAGGGTTTTATCTGGGTTTGTATTCCCTACCTGAATGAATCTGGAAATAAAAATGTGACTCGTTGGTGGGGAGATCATCCCATGTATAATCCAAAGCCTACTCTAGATTATTGTAAGAAAGTGGTGCCTTGGGTTTGCGCAAACTATGGTGGTGAAGTCAAAAATGTGGTTCTCTGTGGTTTTTCACGTGGTGCAATTGCCTGTAATTACCTGGGTTTATACGATGATGATATTACAAAGCTGTGGAGAGCATTTATTCCTTACAGTCACTATGATGGGGTTAAACGCTGGCCATATCCGGGATCTGACAAAGAATCCGCACTGACCCGTTTGAAACGACTAAAAGGAAGACCACAATTTATCTGTCATGAAGGTAAAGGGGTGAGTGAAACACAAAGATTCCTGACCAGTGCCGGAATAGAAGGGCAATTCATTTTTCAAGCGACGGGTTTTCGAAATCATAATGATGGGTGGCTTTTAAGGCCTAGTCCGGCCCGGGCATTAATGCGTAAATGGCTCGCTAAATTCTTGAAAAACTAAATTTCAAGTAAATACGGTATTCGCAGTATCCCGGCCATGTGGTTGATTGATAAGAAAGGCAATCTGGTCGATAAAAATGCCCGGAGCGGATTGGAAGAAAAGGTGGGAAAACTTTTGGCCCAGTAGCTTAACCAATTTGCTTCCCCCTAGGCCCCTTATTGGGGCCTTTTTTTGTTTGATGGTCATCATTTTTGCAGGAAACCCATTAAATAGGTTGCCATAATTGCTCTACTGGCGTAACTCAACTGCACTATGAATCCCCTATTTTTAGGTACTGTACGCGTGGCGTTGGCTACGGTAATTTTTACATTGGCAGGTAATGCCATCGCTGAGGAAGGCTGGTTGGTTAGTTTTGAAAAAGCTAAAGAACAGGCAGCCAAGGAAGGTAAGCCAATTTTAATGGAATTCACCGGTTCAGACTGGTGCCCGCCTTGCAAAGCCTTGCACAAGAATGTTCTGGTAAAGGACGTTTTCAAAAAAGAGATGCCAAAGCATTTTGTGTTATTGAAGCTTGATAACCCTCGCGATAAATCAAAGCAAACTCCCGAGGAAATAGAACAATACAAGAAACTCTCCAAGGAGTACAAAATCACCGGGGTTCCAAGCATTTTGCTTGCGGATACGGGTGGTAAAGTTTTCTACCGGACCTCAGGTTATGGCGGGCAGGAAGCCAAGGTTTGGGTTGATGATATGGTCTCTAAGACAGCTATTCCGGATGCACTTGAGGATGCTAATGCTGCCAATGGTCTGGAGCGTGCAAAATTATTAGATAAGGCCTTGGGCCTGATGGGCAGTGATGCAGCCAGCCAGCGAAAAGAAGATATTAATGAGATAGTTACCCTTGATTCAAAAAATAAGGCCGGTCTTAAGGCCAAATATGAAGGCATCTTAGCGGCAACTGAGATAAAGGATTCTTTAAAGGCCATTATGACTGGAAATCGTGGCGCTAAACCTGAGGATATGATTGTTAAGATAGATGAGCTCATTAAAGAAAAATCTCCCAAAGGTGAAGCCCTTCAGGAGGTGCTGTTCATGAAATCTAATTTATACTTTCGTGCAAAGAAAATGGATGAAGCTGAAGCGTTACTACGTAAAGCGATGAAGGTTGCACCTGATTCAAAAACCGGAAAGCGTATTCCTGGGATTTTGGAGCGATTCTTTTCGAAAAAGAAATCGAGTTAAGTAAGTTCGGAGTATTTTTAAGTACGGAGCAGGGAAACCTGCTCCGTTTTTTTATTTAACTGTCAATAGTTCCCACTTGTTGATGCAATACGATTTGGCAGTATCCACTCAGGAGGTTTTATGTGGGATCAATTTCAGGAATTTGTTCAGGATAACTTGCCGCTGATCTTCCATGTTTGGGGGCCTAAGGTTTTGATGGCGGCGGGGTTACTCATGGTATTCTGGGTGGTTTCACGATTGGCGCGTAAGACAATCTTTACAGCGGGGGACAAGGCGAGACTTGAGTATCCCGTGGTTCGGTTAATGGCAATGGCTGCACGGGTTACGCTCCTGGTAGCGGGTATAGTTACCGCTTTGGGGACATTGGGAGTGGATGTTTCTGCTTTGGTGGCAGGCTTAGGGCTTACGGGCTTTGCCTTGGGTTTTGCAATTAAGGATACCATCTCCAACATTCTTGCCGGGGTATTACTTCTAGTGTATCGCCCTTTTTCTAAGAAGGATTATGTTGAAGTAAAAGGTATGGAAGGGGAGGTTAGTGCAATTGATCTGCGCTATACCACGCTCGAATCCAACGGCCAGACGATCCTCTTGCCTAATTCACTGCTTTTCACTAATCCAATTACCATTGGTAAGCCAGCTGAAGAGGAAAGTAGTTAATTCCCCGCTTTATCTTTAGTATTATCTTCCTTGTTGGCCAATCGCCGGGCAATGAACTGTCGCACTTTCGGGATCTTGCACTTGGCAATCAGTTTAACTGCTTCAGTACGATTTTCTGGAATGGCTGGATTGATGCCGTACCAAACCATTAAGGGTAGGACTGGGTCCTTGGCATAGGTGTTATGTGATGTGAGCGCAGTGGCAAGAGGCCATCGGTCATTAATGGGAAGTTGTTGCAGGGCGGAAGCTAAATGGAGTTGAACAAGTCCGGCAGTGTCCTTGTCTGCCATTTGAATGAAACGGGTTTTTGTTTTTCTGGTAAGTGGTCCTTGATCGCATAACAACTTGATTGCCCAAGTGCGGATATGTTCATTGTCATGATGAGTTTGTTTTAAAAGCCATTCTTCATCTGCACCCCCGATACTATTTAGCACCCACATCGAACGCAGGGCTGTATTTTGAACTACAGTTTTCTCATAAAGTGATTGTATCTTTTTAATTGTCCCCGTCATGTCATTTCCTAGAGCGGCATGTTCCTGAAGTAGTCGTCGAGATTGTCGCCTGTGCCATTCATTATTAATGCCAGTCCAAGCGATCAGGCCTTTGAGTTTTTCTTTGCTTAAATCGGTTTGGACTTTAGCCGGATTACCATAGCTAATCTTATAGATTCTGCCGCTTGTCCTGTGTACGCCGTCATTCTCATGGCATTCTCCAATATCCGACCAATCCAGCACATATACTCCCCCGTCAGGCCCATAGCTCAGTTCAATGCCACGGAACCATTTGTCTTTAGTTTTCATTACATCCGCTGCGTGTTTTCCAACATAGCCAGCACCTCTGCGGTGTAATGTGTCATGGTTCATGCGTAATCCATGCAGGTTCAGCGTGAAAACTCCTCCGCGATATCTGGCCGGCCAATTGTTGCCCAGATATATCATCATTCCTGTATGGGCATGCCCTCCTCCGGCAGCATCGGTGGCGCTTGTCATGCCGGTTTTTTTTAGATCACTCCACTTTTCCTGGCCGATATCGAAGTGGTAATGGTCAGCAGTTTGCTGGATGAGTTCATAGAGGTGCTTGTCGTAATGCTGGCCATACATGCGCTGGTAACGTGCTCCCGGCAGTACATGCCAGAGATGTCCGATAACGGTATTAATAAAAAATAGCTGGCCATTTTCATCCCAGTCATGCCCCCAAGGATTGGTCGTGCCGTGGCAAACGACATCAAATATTTTGCGGATAGGGTGGTATCTCCAAATTCCGCATTGAATATCGGTTCGCTTGGCTGCTGGTGTTCCGGGAGTCCCCACTTTTGATCCCGGGCCCAGGATGCCATGCCTGCCATATAGCCAGCCATCTGGCCCCCACCGGAGACCATTGACGATGTTGTGTCGCACCTTATCGTTATCAAATCCATCAAGAATAACCTGAGGTTCGCCGTCTGGTTTGTCGTCACCATTTTTGTCCGCAAGAAAGAGGATGTTAGGAGCACAGGCAGCCCACACACCGCCGAAGCCAATTTCAATGCTGGTTAATTGACTAGCCTGATCCCAGAAGATCTTGCGGTTGTCGAACACACCATCCTGATTGGTATCTTCTAGGATGATGATCCGATCTTTTAGTTTTTTTTCAAAATTAGTTTCTTTTTCAGCATAGGTATAGCATTCGGCAATCCACAACCGCCCGCGTTCATCCCATGCCATGTCGATAGGTTGCTGCACCATGGGTTCAGACGCAGCCAATTGAACGCGGAATCCCTTTGGAACGGTAATCGCCCTGAGTGCTTCGGTTGGCTTAAGAAAAGGAGTGGAAAGCTCCTGCGTGTTAAATGGTTTTTGGGAGTTATCTGCCCAAGCTGGCAGCCAAGCCAGCAGGGTTAATACCAGCAGTTTTTTCATGTAGGCAGATTACTTGAGACTGATAGGGTTCGAGTTTAGGTGCTGTAGGTTTTTTGAATAATCTGAACCGATAAAGGCAGCGAAGCTAACCTTTTTGCCTTTTAAAGTTTTAGGAATATCAAAATCTACTTCGACTTCTCCAGAGCCGGAGAGTTTTAACACTTTACGTTGGATACGTTTTCCTTGTTCGTTTTTTATGGTTACGTGTAGTAATTGTTCGCTTAATGTTTTGGGGATGTTGTGTGAGATGATTAGCGTTGCGCTTTGGCCATATGAGATGTTTTCAGGTAACGTCCATTTTATTAAATTGGTTTTTTTCTTGGGTTTATTTTTAGGTTTATTGCCACGGCGAGCTGCTGATTCTTTTTCCAGTTTCTGCATGTAAGCTTCAGAAAATTCGCGATCTTCGCGTTTTTTAAAAACTTCTAGCATTGGGGTGTCTTTAGTTTTTATCATCCATGCTTGGAGTTTGGTTCGGAGAACCTGTAATTCATTCTGATGTTCTTTGTGGTTAATCAGGTTAACAAGGCAATCGGGATCTTTGGTTACGTTGTACAATTCTTCGGGTACGCGGTGTTTATAGAGGTTGAGCCGGGCAGAGAGTGATTTATCTGAGCTGGCTAGGTCGACCATGCGTCGATAAGTAACAGTGCCGGTAGTAGCCGTAGCAAATACACGTTCTCCATTAGACCATGGGTTAAAAAGGTAAAGATACTTTTTTGTCTGAATTCCACGCATCGGGTCTCGGGATCGGCCAGCGTTTTCGTTGTATTCCTTGATGACGAACTCACGATCTTTCTGTGTGCCGCCTTTTAGTAATGGAAGGTAGGAGCGGCCATCAAGACGCTTTGGGTGAGGTATGCCGGTGATATCCAGAATAGTGGGAAGGAAGTCAACCGCTGAAATCATATGTTGATTGTCTATGCTGCCAGCTTTTGTAACACCCGGCCACCGAACCATCCATGGTGTATGTGTGCTATGGTGGTAAAGTTGCGTCTTGGCAAAGGGCAGGGGCATGCCGTGGTCGGACATAAACATTACGACAGTGTTGTCCGCCTCGCCACTAGCATCCAAAGCCGAAAGTACTTCGCCTACACAATCATCAGCACGCCGTACACTTGAATAATAGAGAGCCAGCTCCTCGCGTACTTGCGGATCATCAAAAAGAAATCCAGGGATAGGAACTTCATTTGCCTTGAATATTCGTGAAGGAGTATGGGGATCTTTGCCGCCACCCTTGTGTTTACTCCAAAAGGGTTTATGTGGATCTGAGATATTAATTACTAGGCAAAACGGTTTCCTAGCGGCCTTTGCCCTGGCAATTCCATCAGCCGTAGAAATACCGAAGGATTTAGAGTCTTTCATGTGGCCCTTTGAACCATCAGGGAGCGTATCAAGGTTGGCATCCCATGCGTAAGGCTGGTAGGGAGTGGAATGACTCACCTTTCCCCGGATTGCTGTGAAATAACCTGCTCCCTTCATTAGGTCCACTAGATGGGGCCAGCCTGGTTCCTTTACCTGATAAAATCCTTCTACTTTATTATTGTGCGAGTACAGGCCAGAGAACATTACATTGCGACAGGGCATGCAGTTACCAACCGTGACATGTGCATGGGCAAAGCGCAGTGATTGGGCGGCCAGCTTATCCATGTTTGGGGTGGTGTCGGCGAGCTTACTGCCGAATACGCCGACTGAATCGCAGCTCATGTCATCAACTGTTAGCAGAAGAATATTTGGACGTTCGGTTGCAGACAGAGTGGCGGTGCAAAAAATAGCAAAAATAATGCAGAGATATTTCATGTTGTTCTTTTATTGTTCTGGTGTGCGGACGCCTACGGTGAGAAGCAGGTTGGCCCAAAGTGCCTGATCGGCAGTTTGGATTGTGAGTACAAGATCAGGCCCGCGTACGGCGTCGTAAAAATCCCATTTAGGAATCGGTTCAAACTTCATGTCGAGACCTGCGTCAGAAATCAATTTCTCGTATTCGGCCCAGACTGGTGGTGGACCGAATTTTGCATAGGGATCATCATCAGGAATTCCCATGGTATTGGCTGCTTCAATGGGGATGGCACTAAGCAATGCCTCTAGTACCTGACTACAGGTGACAACGCCAGGCATGAGGTTTAATGAAATCAGTTCGGCATTCGGGCCGAGTGTCGAGGAAGCCGGATAATTACCATCGGCAATCAGGATTTTAGAGTGGTGTCCAGCGGCGCCAACGATACCATTGATATCAGGATGTATAAGCTTTTGATGCAGCAACATGGTGGAGAGGATTGAACCTTCTGAAGGATGCCTCGCCAAGTTTTAAGCGACGAAATTTAATAAAAATTACCCCTTAATCGCTTCGGGGTCTCCTTTCCAAATAAGGCGGACTGCATCTAACCGGATCCGCGCCTTATTGATAGCCTTTTTGAGATTCTCCATTTGGTCTTCGGCAATTTTGATTTCCTCAGGACGTACATGATCATTTATTTTGCGTAGATTCCTCAGGCGATCGATTTCTCTTTCGAGTTGGGTAGTCATTACTTCATTTGCATCCCTGATAAGAGACTGCGATTGCTGCTCTGCAAATTCTTCAGCCGAGGTGAACATACTGGGAATGATTTTTCTTCCAATCTTCGGATTATCCAGAAGCTTGTGAGGTAAACCTTTATTTAGTGGAGGTAGATCAAGGACGGCAGGCTCTTTTTTGTGGTTAACCAAAATTCTAATAGGAGTTGGGGCGAGGAAACGGTCGGCGCTTAGGTGGGCAGGTGCGAGGGTTTCGAGGATAAAGATTGCTTCCAGTAAAATAGTTTTGTCATTCAAATCTGGCCAAATGCCAAAAGTGCAGTTTCCTTGTTCTGAGCCAAGCAATAAGTCCACAGCGCTGGTGACCATGGGGTGGTCGCTGGTGAGTAAGCTTACATCTTCGCGGCCAAGTGCATAATTGCGTTCGAATGTTCCTACTAGTCCTTCATCAGGAAGTTCGGGGAAGGAGTCAGTCGTAATGTTTCGCCCGTGGAGTAGGTAAGTCCGATTGTTTAGATCTTCCACATGGACACCAAAATGGTCGAAAACGAGGAGTAGAAATTCTTCCAGTGACTCATTATGGTCAGCAGAATTAATAGCCTCAATAATAGCATTCGATTCGTTAGGTCGATGCGAGTTTAACTCCAAGAGCCGGTCACGACCTTTTTCCAGTTGTATCGCGATGGCATTATGTTGTGATTGGGTTTCAGTTATCAGCTTAGTGAGTGTTTCACATTCATTATAATCAGATGCTAATGCGATAACTCTTTCACCAAACTCTTCAAGTAGTTGGCTGGCTCCTACAAGATTGTTTTCAAAGGCGTTTAATCCTTCGTGATACCAGCGTGCCAATACTTCGTGTGGGCTGCCTTTAAGATAGGGTGCATGTATATGGATTGTTTTCTTTTGGCCAATACGATCCAGACGGCCGATGCGCTGTTCAAGAAGTTCTGGGTTGTGGGGTAAATCAAATAAAACAAGGTGCTGGGCAAATTGAAAGTTACGCCCTTCGCTTCCGATTTCTGAGCAGATTAAAAGGCGGGCTCCATTATCCTCGGAAAACCAAGCAGCATTGCGGTCGCGTTGTACCAGTGTGAGGTCTTCGTGGAATACTGAAGCTTTTACCGGGATTTGGCGGGATACAGCCGTCTCAATTGCAAGGGCTTTTTCACGGCTTCGGCAGATAAGTAGTACTTTTTCTTCTCCCAGCTCATGGAGCAAGCGGCCGAGCCAGGCAATTCTCGGGTCGTAATTAAGGTTGTATTTAAGGGGTTCTTCGTTTTCAGAAGTATCATTAATGAATTCGGATGCTGCATTTTCCATCCACCCTTCGATGTCACGGTCTGGCACCAACGGTATCAAGTGTGCTTTTCGTTTTGGAAATCCAGTCATAGCAGCACGGGTATTTCGGAAGATAACCCGGCCGGGCCCATGGCGATCAAGTAAAGCATTCAGTAATTCTGTCGAATCCATCTTTGCATCCAATCCAGCCATCGAGCTGAGTGTCTTTTTCTGTTGGGAAGTCAGTTTTTTATTTTGATGGAGCGCATTGGCAATGGGTGCGATATCGGTGAAATGTGTTCCTTCACTTTGGTGGTTTGTGAAATCTGTGTATCTGTCTGGATCGAGTAATTGTAACCTTGAAAAATGACTCTTTTGTCCGAGTTGTTCCGGTGTGGCTGTCAGTAAAAGTAAACCTTCGGTTTTACGGCTAAGCGATTGGACAAGTTGATACTCTTTGCTGGGAGTGCCTTCTTTCCAATTAAGATGATGGGC
This sequence comes from uncultured Verrucomicrobiota bacterium, assembly GCA_902551155.1. Classification (GTDB taxonomy): domain Bacteria; phylum Verrucomicrobiota; class Verrucomicrobiia; order Limisphaerales; family UBA1100; genus UBA1100. The sequence goes on from CACDBG010000025.1 coordinate 11,818, forward strand.
TTCGTCAATCACCATTATATCCCATCCTGCTTCTTCCGCTTGCTTAACCCGCTCAGGTTTATCGGCAAGAAAGTCAATGCTTGTAAGAATTATTTGGTCATCGAGAAAAGGGTTGGTATCTGGTTGAACTTTTTCGATGGCCAAGCAGCGTTCTTCATCAAAGATATTCACCCAAATATTAAATTTTCTCAGTAGCTCTACAAACCATTGGTGCACCAACGATTCAGGAACTATAATTAATATTCGCGATGCTCGGCCAGTAATGAGCTGACGGTGGATGATGAGCCCAGCTTCGATTGTTTTTCCTAAACCAACTTCATCGGACAACATAACTCTTGGGGCCATGCGGTTGCCAACTTCTTGTGCGATGTACAACTGGTGGGAAATGAGATCAATGCGACCGCCCATAAATCCGCGTACTGGTGATTTTCTCCATTGGTGTACCATGTTGACGGCCTGTTGGCGCAATTTGAAAATTGCGGGTTCATCCACTTGCCCTGCTCGCAACCGGTCCATTGGGCCTTGCAATCTTATATGGTCGCTCAGTTTTGTTTCAGGTATTTCCCAACCCGTACCAAAATAAGTGAGAACTCCTTCAGCTTCATGAGTGTCCTCAACTGTATGTGTATTGCCTTCATGGTCCTCTATAGTGTCGCCTTTTTTAAATTGAACTCTTCGCAGAGGTGCATTTTCTTCGGCATAAACTCTCACTTCGCCGGTAGCAGGGTAGAGCATCTGCACACGCTCTTCTTCTGTTTTCATGACTGTGCCTAGTCCCAATTCAGGCTCAGTTTCGCTGACCCAGCGTTGGCCTTGATGAAAATTGCTCATGTCTCGGTAATTCTGTTTTGAGGGTTGTTCGCACGGATGCTTAGCAAAGCCAGTGCCGCGGGAATAAAGGCACTCGCGATTAGTATCAACTGATAACTATCGGCATAATGATGACAAACTCCAAATAATAGGGGACCAAGTCCACTAGCAATCACCATGCAGGCCATATTCACTCCACTGATCGACCCCAAATGTTTGCGACCATAAAAGCGGGGTAAGACTATGCCTGTCAGGCTGACAAACCCACCGCTTGCAATCCCATTTCCAAGGACGTAAGCCGGCACGGCAGAGGGGTGGTCTAAGTAGAGCATTCCCAATGCTGCAGAAAGACAACCTAGGTTCATTACTAGCAGCAGTGTTTTTAGCCGCAATTTTGCATTTATGGCCCCGAAGAGTAGGTTGGTTGCCACGCTGGTAGCAGCAATGGGAACGAACAGGGAGAGGATGTGTTCGCGGTCTATATTATATTCTTCACCCAATGAAAGAATATGAAAGGTGAAAGCAGTTGAATAAAGAGCGTAAAAAGAAAAAGTTAGATTGAAAATCCAAAAGGAATAATCCCCCATCGCTTCTTCTCGTGAAAATTCACGGTGAATATGCATATCTGGATTATCATGTTTCTTTTTAGGTGTTTTACCATTGTCCATTTTCAGGCCATCATCTTCAGGTTGGTCCCTAAATAACAGCCAAGCTAGGGGGGCCATGATGGCTAATGTCCCGATGCCCATGGCGGTCCAAGCAGGTTGATGGCCTCCAGATTTTTGGATTAACCAGTCCAGTCCACGTGGGGCAAAAGAATAAGCGAATGAAACTAAAATCCCACTGATGGCTAATGCAATGCCGCGTTGGTGATCAAACCATTTGCCGATAACATTGCGACAAGTCATGGAAAGGACTCCCTGAGCTGCTGCGCGCACTAAATAAAAACCGAGCCCAATAACTAGAAATGCCGCAAATCCTGCGGGTATGACCGAGCCTAAGGCTCGGCTTAAAGGTCCGGTTTGTGCGAGATAAAATAGAATGATACCTGTTGCAATTACCGAGTAGACGGCCATCTTTCGTTCTCCCCATTTGTCTAGTATTTTTCCCAGCCAAGGTAATGTTAAACCGCTGGCTACGGTTCCCAGACAATAAGCAAGGCTTAGTTCTACTCGCGTGAGGTTTAGTTCTTTTATTAATAGGTCGGTGAAAACCGTGAAGCCCATCGTTTGACCGGGGATGCTAAATATATTTCCGAGAGTTGCGGCAAAAACAATGAACCAGCCGTAAAATATAGGAGACTTGCTGGGAGCAAATGGGGTACGGACTCCCCAAAAACCCTCACTGGAAATAGGTGACGGTGAATTTGTCACTCTATTTAATTTTCAAGGGTTAATTTTTCTATCTCAATTTTGAGTTTTTTGTCTATAACGAACGGGCCAAAAGGCACCAGTGCTGCGATAAAAAATTTTGCTGCCCATTTCAATGGTCTGGTGTTCACTATCATTGCGTGCAAGAGCGCTGCGCAGTATAGAACGAATAGTCCTCCATGGATTGCTCCCACAATTGAAACGGCTAGTGGTTTCCCAGCTAGATATTTTAAAGGCATAGCGACAAAGAAAAGTAACAGTGTTGATGTGCCTTCGCACAAACCAACCGTACGTAAACGCTGCAAGACCCTCCGTTTCAAGGGCCGCAGTTTGCCGGAAAACCGATATAAAAGCGATTCGGGAATTGTATTCGAGGGGTATTAATTTAGCTTGGTTCTGTGACTGGCCATTGTAACACCAATCCCAAAGCGTATTGCTCTGAAGGTTATTGCTTGTTTCACAAGGTGCTGAACACGGAGGAAATAACAACGGCGCGAGCAGAATTGGATGGGTTGCTTGGGAATCTTCCTCAAAAACAGATCGTTTATAAGGATGGAGAAAATAAGGAGGTAGATGCTCGGCCCGAATACTTAACGGAGCCTCATCCGAAATATTCTTTCTGGCTGGAATTATGCCGCCATCCACGGGTGCTGAATGCCGTACAAAGCGTACTCGGCCCCGATCTGATTCTTATCATGTCCCATCTCATCGTCAAACGCCCCGGTGATGGGTTGCCGGTGGCGTGGCATCAGGACAACACTTATTGGCACAGCGTGCAGGGCACCGATGTCGCCACGGTGTGGTTGGCCATCGACGATACCGACAGCGCCAATGGCTGCATGCAGGTGATTCCGTGCACGCACGAAGGCTATCCTGAAATGGATAAGGTGAGTACCGGCGGTGACGATTTGCTCGGGCTCACCGTGGAGGTCACGCCGGCGATGGAGTCCGCTGCCGTCTGCCTGGAAATGGCTGCGGGCAGTTTGTCGCTGCATGATTCATTTGTGCTACATGGAAGTAATGCTAATACAAGTGGAAGACGGCGTGCAGCTTATACTATGCGTTATGCCAATGCCAAAACGGTAGCTGTTGACACGGCTCAGCACTGGGTGCCGGTATATTTAGTTAGAGGTGAGACAAATAATACCGACTATATCGATATTAGACCTAGTAGAAATTTACCGGAACCAATTGTCTAATTTCGTGAGCTCGGTTCGGAAGGAGGAGAATTCTCATTGCCGGGTTCGCGGGAACGACCGCCCCTTTGAGATTGTTGGTCCCGCAATTCCTGATATTTTTCAAACTGCTCCTCACTTAAAATCGATTTTAATTCTGTCTCATGTTGTTCGCGTAGTTTGGCCACTTTTTCGCGCATTTCTTCACGAGAGCCTCCGCCGCCGGCAGTAAATATCGCACGCATTCCTTCACGCATTTTTTCGGCTGCCAATTCGTATTTGGCCTTAACATCTCCCTCTAAATTTAACTGTTCTACACTAATTCCACTACGACCACCGCGGCCGCCGCCAGGGCCGCTGTCAGCACCGTCACCATTACCGTTTCCCATCCTTGGATCGGGTTCATCTTCTATGCTGGTATCCTGTTCGGGAATCACCAGATTTTCATCCAGCGTACCAGTTTTCTTGGCCAATTGCATTTTGGATATATCTTCAGTTCCAAATACCCTCATGCCTCTTCCTACGACATCATCTATGCCGCCTGAGCCATCCTTGCCTCTAAAAGAAATCAGAAGATCATAACTTTTTAGTGATCCCGTCCATCGGTAAACCTGAGTTAACTTGTTATCTTCAACATTGATTCGCGGAGACTTGCCAACTTTTTCCATGTATGTGGCTGGGTTATTCTCGAAAACGTCCATTAGTTCATTGGCGCCATTGATGGCTTTTTGCCATTTTAATTTGGCCTGCAAATCTAGACCCCACAGAGCACATACGCCAATGAGTAAAGCGATCAGAATTTTCCGAGAAGTAGTTGACGGAGGTGTTTTTGTCTGTGATTCAGTCTTAGATTCTTCACTCATGATAAATGTGCTATGGTTGGGTTAGTGCTGAGTCTGCACAGTGGATGCAGCGTCCCGTTAAATCAAATCAAAAGTTGCCAGATAAATGCTTCTAATGGCGGTGTTTCTTGGTGCGAAAAAAGTGCCGCTCTATAAGCTTAAAACCTCTGGAGGCTATCTTATTAATCAGCTACTCAGGCGGCCTTGATTGAGATATTTTTATCCGCAACAAGATCCTGTGGCTGTGGCGCAGCAACTGCTTTTGGATGAAATCGAAATTCCACCTGAGATAATACGTCGAACGGGTTGGCCGGTCTGCGGATGCTTGGTGAGAGGATCGTCCTTCATCCATTGCCAATGTTCAAAACGAGTTGGTTTTTCCGCCGGGCGTCGAGGAATCGTTTCGTATACGTAGGTTGGCACGGGCGACTTGTAATTAGTTGGCTGCCTTATTCTCTTGGCTGGATTTTTTCAAATCATTCTCTTTGTTGGCTTCGTCAGGATCAGTCTTCCCGTCTGTCTCTTCATTGGGATTCTTTGAATCAACTTCTTTGTCGGCTGCTTTTGCCCCGTCCTCTGTTGTGTCCACCAATTTGGTGTCACTTTCGCAGTGTTCACAGTGTTCGCATCCGCCAGCTGCTTTCTCGGTATCTGCGCCTACTTGACCAACTAGAGCTTCGCCACAACCAGCAAATAAAACAAGAGCGACAATTAATACACCTAAAGATTTTATTATCTGTAACATTATGGGCGAAAGCCTCGCATAATGCTGTAAAATCGCAACCACTGAATGAGAAATCTAATCATATTTTTTTAGTTTGATTCTCTTTTCCAAAACCAATCTGTGTGCCAATAGTTTCGGCGTTTATCAGCAAGCGCAGGTAATATCTTTGTTTTTTAGGGCAAGCTCCTCGCCGCGTTCTAGGCGAGCAGCAAATTCTTCCGGTAGTCCGGATTTCTTGAGGGCCTTCACTGTTGATTTAACGTCATATGGCACTTTGCGGATTTCCACCGCCTTATTGTTGGTGTTAAAGATGACGTAGGTAGCCTCAAGGCCACCGTGACGTGGTTCACCTACACTACCGGCATTAATGAGTAGCTTGGGTTTTAAATTAACCTCTCGTGGAGCAGCACTCTTTGATATACCTAAACCTTTTTGAATAGCATCTTTTACACCTAGTTCTGCCGTAACGCGCATAGTGCCTTCAATCTGTCGTACAAATGGTACGTGCGTATGTCCACAGATAAGTATGTCACAGTCGCCTGCAGCCGCCCGCTCGAACAGGATTAGGTCATGCGTAGATTCCATGAGATATTCGCCGGTGCTGCGCGGGCTACCATGAACCAATAAGAGTGAGCCAGCGGCTGTGTTCGTTACGCGTTGGCCAAAGTAGAGATCACTCAAAAATTTTCGGTTCTTATCCGTGATTTCTGATCGTGTCCATTCGAAGGCTGCATGTCCGTGTTCCGCATCTTCCTCAGTGATGAATTTGCAGCCGCAGTCTTCACGCTCCATCCCGATACCTTCATCCCAGCATCCTAGTACTGATGGAATATCGTGGTCTTGGATAAACTTGATTACTTCGTTAGGGAAAGGCCCATAACCGACGAGATCGCCCAGGCAATATACACTGTCTACGTTTTGCCCGTTGAGGTCATCCCAAACAGCTTCTAGGGCGGCCATGTTTCCGTGGATACAAGAAAGAATCGCAATACGCTGTGCGGCTACGGTTTTTGAATTCGGTAATGGTTCAGGTGTAGTCGTCATACTTATGAGTTTAGATATTGGATTATAAAGAGGTGATTTTATTGGGTTTCGTATTCAAACTTAATCTGAGCCAGTGCCAGATACTTTTCAGAAATGCCGCTATGTTTCCCACAAGGACTGCTCCACTAAAGCCGACAGGGCAAGTGGAGCCGCAGCAGGGACACGCCACTGCTGAAAAAAAATATACACCGCTGGTCCACCCAGCAGTGCGAAGCCAATCTCGTAGCCGTATTCGGAAACTTTTTGATGGCTTAGCTTCAATCATAACATATTATTCTTACGAAACTATTTCAGTAAAAATGATCGGGTATGCTTAGTTCATGATTGAAAGGATAAGAGGGCCGATCCAAGCGATGCAAATTGCAAAGCCTGTTGCGAAACACGCCTGTCGCCCGACCATCTTAATTGCAAATTGACTCCCCATTTCCTTGGCGACAGTGAAAACCGTTACGAGACACGGCAATAGAACGCCTGCGAGATAAACTATTGTTAGGACATGGATAGATGTATCCAGCGGCACCTTAAGTGAATCTAAGTCGCCATTGAGTAGCCCAATGGCGAGGCCATCTTTGCGAACAGATCCAAGGACAACCGCCAATGCAGATTCTGCGGGCAGGTTAAAGATAGCCATCACCGGCGCCAATAAACCCGCCAAAGAGTTAAGTGCTCCGGACCACTGCAGCCCTCCGGCAACGATGCAAATCCCTACAAAAATTGGGAGGGCTATTACCAATAATTCCCGAATAGTTTGGGTGATGTCACGGGCAACCGCCGGCCAATCTGGTAACTGCAAGTGGCCCAACTCTGGCTGTAGCATTTCGTTTCGTGCATACTTAAGCTCAGTGGGCATGGTTAATCGCAGGTAAATCAGTGACGTGATAGCTAGAATGGCAAGATACCAAGCAGCCAACCACGAAAATCCTGCTGCCGCAAAAACCGCCAATGTAGCTGGCAGCTGATAGGAGCAGGCGGAGCCAAAGCATATAGCTGATACGCAAGTACCTCGCGAACAATCTGGACAGGACCGTGTCGCGACAACCGCTGGCACATTACAGCCAAACCCCATCACTACTCGTACAAGATCGCGCCCACCAAATCCAAATGGCTTTAGCCAGCTGTGCACGCCGTAGGAAAGTAGGTCCATTAGCCCCGTTCTTTTGTAGATGGCAATTAATCCGGTAAATATTAGGATTGTTGGCAGTGCGTATAGGAGTAGAAAGGGGAACATTGCAAATACTCCGTAGTTTCCTCCCATTGTTGCTGCGAGCGGCTCAGGAAGCGTGTTGAACCAACTAACCAAAGGTTTCAGCAATGACTCTATTGAATCATATAGGTGATCTGCCAATGAGTTCGCCTGTGTGACCGATATCCAAGCTGGAGCAAATAGTAAAAGCATTCCTACCGGCGCAAAGCCTAGTACTTTTTCCAAGGCTAATTCTCCAGATCGTCTTTGTTTTTTAGTCAAAATAGATAATCCAAAAGAATTCACTTTTTTACCCAAGTGCGGATAATCAGTCTATGCATTCAGTGAGTGCTGACATAAGACAATTCTCATCTGCGCTCTCCAAAAGGACATTATCGCCCTTGGGAGCTAATTTCTGATTTTTTATGGATGATTTTGGCCAATTCAATCGAATTGACTACTACCCCCCACTGTTTGAACTGAGACTGTAAAAAGCCCCCCTACTACGATATATAAAACATCTGTTTTGCGTGTAGCAGGGAGGCTATTCTATATTTGGCTGGTTTTATAAGGATTGATTCCAGTAAAAAGTAAACCCAGTGGTTCTAATGATCATGATGGTCTTCCCCCATAAATGGGCGAGTTACAAAGGGGGCAACAAACTTGGTTGTTCCTCCCTTGGATTTCATCATTGCATTAACACTCCTTTGAAGGTCCGCATTGCTTGATTGCTTCGCAGACCCATCCACATAGGCAATGCCTCCCTGACTTTTATTCAAACCAGTCATGGTGATGGCATGTAAGTCCGGGCCTTCGCCATGGCCATGATCATCATGATCGTCATGTCCATCTTCTTCTTCTCCACTTACTTCATCCGCTCCGCGGAACTCAGCTTCTATTTGGCCGTCTTCCCACAGAGTAACCCCAAATTCTGCGTTTGGAGCAGCTGTCCCCCACATCCACTTCCACGGCTCGACTTCAGTATGAGCTTCGATATTACGCGTGCTGGCGAGAATATTACCAGGCCTCTGCGATGAGGCTCCAAGATATACCGCATAACTTTGGCAAAAAGGCTCAATGTCATTCCATTTATATCCTTCAGCTTCAACATTTTCCAAGTGATTCTGGGTTTCCGCATCACTAGGTGAGCTCAGAGTCTTTAAACTCCCCAGATTCTTCCCCGGAGCAGACCACAATTTAGTTATGTCTAGTGTGCCAGCTAAGTTGTTACCATAGGCTCCCCGCAATCGAAGTGGGGTGTTATTCCATGGGAAACGTTCCTCCATGGTAAACGCGGCACCAATGCTTTTGAGGTTATTAGTGCATTTGATTCTATTCGCCTTCGCTTTGGCCTTCGCCAAGGCGGGTAATAACATACTGGCCAAGATGCCTATAATGGCTATGACCACCAACAGCTCAATCAACGTGAAAGCTGCCTTTTTATTTTTTCCAATTTTCATCTATTAAATCCTAAGTTTAAAATTATTCTTTTTGTTTACGATTTTGTTAAAAGACACGAACTATTCGTGCTGTTTTGCACATTAAAATTCAGCAGTTCTTGCTGGAGTGCTTAATTAGTATAAGAAGATATTTTAAACGAAGGACTGCGGAGGTGGAGACTGCGGAGGTGAATTCATCGAAGTCAGTCGGTGATTAAAGTCACTTAAGCAAAATGAAGCTGAATATCCTGATGGTATGTAGCGATACAGCTTGGCCGCTACACCTTCTATTGAATAGTTATTCGAAGTATATAACTCCTCGGGCATCTGATTTCCCTTTTGATGCTGCCAATTAACCAATTTACAGGTAACGCAGGCGCAGCTGTCTTCATCAAAATAAACAACCTTTTCCCCTTTAAAAGCGTGGTTAAAAGCCTCGGTGATTGAGGTTACACGAGCGTTATTAATGGCCAGACCTGCCCAGACGGTCATTTGGGCCCCACTCCAGTTTAGCCCCAGGCACAATATCACCAGAGGTATCCATGCACCTTTTAGCTTAAACAACGATCTCCTGATTAGGTTCACTTAGCTTTAGACTGGGCAAAACTGCGCTTAATGCAATATACTTGCAATAAAAAAGAATAAAAATCGAGACTTTAATCTGAACACAAAGGCATCGCTTTACTCTGGTACACGATTGAGCGTGTAGTAGGCAGCCGAGTGCAGAAGTGGTTGGCCTTGGGTATTGCGGATACCAGGGGCTTGCAGTTCGTACACGTAGCCTGGCCGCATTTCATCTAGGGTCAGTTGTACGGATTGCCAGGTTGTGTCCAGTCCGTCGACTTTCACGGTGTGCGTCTTGAGATCGATCGGTTCACCGCCATACTTGGATTGATATGGGTAGGTGTAACTGGTTACGTTGTAGCTCTTCGGATTAATTAGTGTGGCAGCATCACCCGACTGGGTGAATGTCAGCTGGAAGCCTGCAGGCCGAGCAGACATTTCCTTGATTTCAAAGGGCACCTTGCCGGTCCATTGCAGGCGCTGGAGGCCATAACTCTTGGTGCCCAGTGAATTCCAGCCGCGGTTGCTTTGACCGATGTACATCGAGCCGTCCGTGCCCCATTGCAGGCGCAGCGCGGCGCAGTCGAGTCCTTCACGAAAGCGAAAGCAGGCGCCCTGATATTCGCCATCGACCTTCTCCAGAAACACACGCGATACAAAGGACATCGTGAATTCACCGCAGAAAATTTGCCCGGCGAATGGTCCAAATTTACCCTTGGTGCTATCGGCCAATATGTCGGTTGTACTCATGCCCATCTTTCGGTAGGGAAACCAAACCGCGGGTAGTTGGTAAGCTGGGATACGCATAGCTGCTTCGGCCACGGTGAGATTCTTGGGCAGCGGTTGCTTCACTTCAAACGTTGCACCCGGCAACTTGGTAAATTGCAGCGCATCTGCATGGCCATGAAAAGTCCCACGTTTTACATGCATCAACGGGCAGGTGGGAAACCAGTTGCCTTGTTGGTCGGTCGCAAACACATCATCGTCTAAATTAGTGCCAATTCCCGAGGGTGATCGAAAACCGCCGGATACGGGAGACCATGTTCCATCGGGTTTGACGGCCAAGCTCCAGCCGCGCCATTGGTTGTTGGGGTTGGAGCCTTTTCCGATGGAACAATTGAGTGCAACCCAGAGATTGCCCGCGCCATCTACTGCCGGTCCGTAAGCATATTCGTGGTAATTTCCGGTTACCCCCCAGCCCTTGGCGTGCGTGAGGTATTCATCAGCCAGGCCATCACCATCGGTATCGCGCAGGCGCGTGAGTTCGCTGCGTTGTACCGTAAAAAGATCGCCCTTATGCAGTGCCAAGCCCAGTGGTTCATGCAGTCCGCTGGCGAACTTTTTGTATGTGGGTTTTTCTGTCGAGAGTTTTTCGGCAATCCAGACTTCCCCTTTACGAATAGCAATGGCCATGCGATCTCCCGACAACGCCGCCATGCCGCTGACTTCCAGCTTTAATTCCTTCGGGAAGGGGATCATGGTAAGCTTGTAGTAGTCATTCTCAGCGGCAATTGATCCTACAACACCTAGTAGCGTGATTGTGATTAGTTTATTCATTGCCAGTGCCATTCTATTTCAATGGTGGCTTTGCCAAAGGCATTAAACTTTACCGGTATGATTAGTTCGGACTTTTCTCCGACACTTCTGACCTTTGAATTGGGGGCGATAATGGAAAGCTTGTTGTCAGTGGTCCACACTCCGGGCTTGTCACTCTGAAAAACTTTAGCCGTTGCCAATCGGACCCACAGGTTATCCTTGGCGCCAACAAACTCCATCCGCCGTCGTAGTCCCTTGCCTCTGGGCGTGAGGGTATCAGTGATTTTTGTGTTGTCGTGAGTATAGAGAAGGGTTGGCGTTCCGTCTTCGGCTAAACGATAGCCTTGCATTTGTAGTCCGTCCTTGGGCCACGGTTGCTCCAGTTTTTTTAGGAAAGCAACGGCAGGACCTGAGCTTAGCATTATTATACTCTTTCCTAATGGAGGTGCTAGTGGAGTGAATCGATTATCCCAAGTGCTTTCGGCATCAAGAAATTTTCCACGCCACATAAGCGCCCAGCGCACCTGCTCAGAATCGAAGGCCGCGTGTGTGCCTGCCGGAAAACCAATGGCAATGGCGTGTGTGCCGGCGCCTTCCATAAAGGTACGAAACACAATCGGCCGATCCGTTGGTTTCAGCTCGAAGCCACCTTTTTTTTCCAGTCCTTCGGGCAGGCGCGATTGGTCCAGTTCATTAAGGTACACCCAGAGGCTGTCGATTTGCCGTTCGGTGTTGCGGCCAAAGATCGGACTCACAGCTTTACCGCTGGGCCAAAAGGAGGGCATGCGGGTGCCGGGCCGGAAAGCGGCAGGGTTGATGAGGTAATCACGAAACCATTCTGGTCGCAACCGATTGGTTGAGTGGGCGAGATCCATCGCCTGAATGCCTAGTGATTTGTGGCTGCTTAATTGATGGCAGGTAATGCAGTTAAGTCCATTCACGCCCATCAACTCTCGTCCGTGCTGATTGCGGCCAACTTTGTTTTCATTGCCTTCACGTGGAGTGGGTTTCACGTTGGTGCGGGCGTCTGCATTTGTGAGATTTTTAACGAGAAACTTGGCGTGTGCTTCACCGAAATCGGGCATGCGCGTGTTCATGTATGGTCGTACGGCGTCATCGCCGCGCAACACCTTGTGCAGTGCCGCCTCAGTGAGTTTCGCACCCACGCCGGTCAATAGCGGCGGCAATCGACCTTCGTCGCCGAGGTCGTTGCCGGTGGTCAGAAAAAATTTGTTCCTTGTCGTATCCGGTTCGCCTAAATCCTTGCGCGTGTGGCATCCAGTACAATTTAACTGGCGCATGCGACGGTGCGTTTGTTTTTGTGAGGTTAATGCGGCCGGTTTGGCTTTGAGTGCCGCGGTGATGGCTTCTCTTTGTTTGGCGTTCAAATGAAAATGAGGAGCTTTCTTGGGTGGACTGACTGAGAGGCAGCCTTGGGTGAGATCAAGCTTGGCCAGTGGCTTGGAGAGATTAGTCACTAAGCTTAGGTTGCCTGTGGTATGGCAATTAGCGCATCTCATTTTTTGATAAAATACTTTTCCCTTCTCACGCAGTTTCAAGGCATCCGGACCTTTGGTTAGATCGGTATCTTGGGTTAAAGGGGCACGGGAAAGGAGGAAGTAAGTGGAGAAGAAGAAGATGGACATGACGATCATGATGATCATGGCCATGGCGAAGGCCCG
>CACDBG010000026.1 GCA_902551155.1 uncultured Verrucomicrobiota bacterium
GACGCTAAGTATATTTATGCTTCTGCAGGAGGGCATGAGGGTGCTAGTTTGGTTTGTTTAGAGAAATCAACAGGTAAGCTCCTTTGGAAAACTGGAAATGACTATGCAGCTTACTCCGGGTTAATGTTGGGTGAGTTAGCTGGGGTCAAGCAGGTGGTGATGGTGACTGCGGCCAACATGAAAGGGTATCGGGCCAAGGATGGTAAGGAATTATGGAGTGTTCCCGTAAAGACCGGTGCTGCACGCAATATCCTTACCCCTATTCTGGACGGAGACACGGTAACCGTGGCGAGTCACACTGTGGGTACCTTTCAAGTGCTCATTACCAATAGCGGTAATGGTCAGAAAGCTGAAGAGGTATGGCGCAACAAGGATGTGCGGACAAATATTACTACACCCGTTCTGCTGGATGGGTTTTTGTATGGTTTGGGTACATCACGTGGGAAGAATTCCGTATTTGTATGTCTGGATTTTAAATCCGGAGAGATTAAGTGGTCAGAATCCGGCTACACAGATTATGCATCAGTAATCGGTTTTGGAGGCCAGCTTCTGGTTCATGGTTCCCGAGGTGCACTCACCTTACTTAAGGCAACGCCTGATAAATATACAGAGCTGGGTAGGGTAGAAGAGGCCAGTAAGATATCTTGGAACTTTCCGGTTTATTCCAATGGTGTTTTGTACATCAAGGATGGGTTAAAAGACGGTGGAAATAAACTAACCGCGCTGAAGTTGCAGTAAGGTGGTTCATCGCTTATCTTTCGTGAGACATGAGTGCTACTGAACAATATATCGAAGCTCAGACGGCTACCGGTGAAGTTGTTGATGTTCCGATGATGGTTAATTACATCATTCAGGATTCCATCGAACGAGGGGCCAGTGACATTCATATCGAACCTTGGGAGGATATGGTTGGTGTTCGGGTGCGCGTTAACGGTGTGCTGCAATGGCTGGTGGGGATTCCTTCAGACCATCATTCGAGTATATGTGGGCGTTTTAAGGTGATGGCAAATTTGGAAAGCCATACCACCGGTCTTCCGCAGGATGGCAAGGCTGCTCCGGAGGAATTTGGAGGAGTCCAGTTGCGTGTTTCTATTTTCCCTACAGTTTATGGAGAAAAAATTGTATGTCGTGTATTTAATCCGAATGCAAAGACGTTCGATATTTCTAGATTAGGTTTTGATGACGAGACGCTGGAGAAATTCAAGGAATTAGTCGGAAAGCCAACGGGGTTAATATTACTCACAGGACCCACGGGTTCCGGTAAAACGACAGCCATTTACGCAGCAATTGGTTTTATTTTAGAAAAGCACGGTAACGCAGTTGCCATTTCATCTGTGGAAGATCCGGTTGAACAGAATCTGGACTGGGTAAACCAATCTTCTTTAAATCCAGCTCGAGGATACACTTATCCTGCTGCTTTGCGCTCTTTAATGCGACAGGATCCTGAAATAATCATGGTGGGGGAGATTCGTGATGAAGAAACTGCTGAGATTGCTATCAATGCTGGAATGACCGGCCACTTGGTGATTAGCACCATTCACTCTGGCAGTACTTCGGGGACCTTCGCTCGGCTTATCAATATGGATATCGAGCCATTCCTACTGGCTTCAACGATTATGGGTGTTCTTGGAGTGCGGCTTTTACGGACTAATTGCATGCATTGTGCTACTCCTTATACTCCTGAAGCCTATGCCCTGGAACAGTTGCGGCAGTTTGAAGGGGAAGAATATTTACAGATGCTCATAGATCAACAGGGCTTTTATAAAGGAGCAGGTTGTTCGGCTTGTTCTAATACAGGTTTTAGTGGTCGAGGATCGATCAATGAGTTGCTCGTATGTGAAGAGCAAATTAGGGAAGCAGTAATGCAAAAAAGAGCTTCTCGTGAAATTCAAGGCATGGCCGTTGAGAACGGGATGCGAACCTTATGGGAAAGTGGTTTACAGATGGTTGTGGATCGGAAAACCACCCTGGAAGAAACTCTTCAGAAAGTGGCCGCTGATCAGGTCTAATTAAAAATATAATTATCGATGCTCACCGGCTAGTACGTCGCGTGGTTTTAGGTTCAGGTCAAAAGGTTCCAAGGGCATAGGCTTGTCATGATCAAGAAATTCCTCGCAGATGGCAAAGAGTTCACTGGAATCGGTCGCGCGGCGAATCCGGTGTAGGAATTCGCCTGTCGGTTCAATCCCGATCCCAATGTAGTTGAAGTATTTTTTCATCTTCTGCACATGCGAACGTTCGCGAAGACTGGGGGGGCGTACTGTTTCATAAAGGTCTCTTAAATAATTTAAGACATCATGACCTTTTGGGATAAAAGGAGTTTTTCTATTTTGGGTTTGGCGAATCTGATGGAAAATCCACGGATTGCGTATTGCGCCACGCCCAATCATGAGGCCGGCAGAGCTAGTATCTTTTAATACTATTTGGGCTTTGGCTGCCGAATAGACGTTGCCATTGGCAAGTACCGGGCAGGGTAGCGTTTTGGCTGCTCGGGCAATGTAATCGTAGTGTACTTCGCTACGGTAGCCTTCATGTACGGTGCGACCGTGGACGCTGATAAGATCAATATGATGTTTACTGAATAAGGCCAGTAATTCGTCAAAGACCGAAGGGTCATCAAAGCCAATGCGCGTCTTGACTGTGAAAGGAATATCGATTACTGCGCGTAATGCACCCAGAATAGTGTCTATTCGCGTCGGTTCTCGTAAAAGGCCGCCGCCGGCACATTTTTTGTACACCACAGGTGCAGGGCAGCCGAGATTCAGGTCTATGGCGGCTACCGGATATTGTTGAAGTTCACAGGCGGCGGCTACAAGTGATGGCACGTGGTTGCCGATCATTTGGGCGATAGCTGGTTTGCCTGTAGGGTTGTGTGTTATGGATTTGAGAATGGGACGCTCAAGCTTGAAGCCTTCACGGATACGAAAGTACTCAGTAAAATACATATCTGGCCCACCATAGCGGGATATTAGATCCCAAAAAGGCAGATCAGTTACATCCTGCATTGGAGCCAGAGCGGTACACGGCGATTTGCCAAGCATGGCTAAAAACGATTGGCCTGGGTTCATGGTATAATTTTCGCTTTGCTTGGAATGAACCAGTCGCTACTTTACGCTCTCAGCGGCTGTCCCGTGGTGTAATGGTAGCACACCTGGTTTTGGTCCAGGCAGTCGGGGTTCGAATCCCTGCGGGACAACCATTCTTTCTGAATTTCTTCTGATTTTAGTTTTCGCTGAAAAGGAATTCCAAATCTGTTTTGTCCAAGCTTTTGGCAAAACCCTCCTCCCCAAGAACGTCAGAAATGGTTTGCCGTTTGTCCTGTTGTAGATTCCATATTTTTTCTTCAACCGTTCCTGGAGCGATTAGCTTGTAAGCGTTTACTGTCTTGGTTTGACCTATGCGGTGGGTTCGGTCGATAGCTTGCGCTTCTACTGCAGGGTTCCACCAGGGATCGTACAGCACCACGTAACTGGCTGTGGTGAGATTCAGGCCGGTTCCAGCAGCACGGAGGCTAAGTAAAAACACGCCTGCACCCTCAGATTCTTGGAAAGCGTTTACAACCCCTTGGCGATCCTTGGTTTCGCCGGTGAGCATATGGGTGGGGATTTCACGAGTGCCACAATCTTTTTCCAAGATTTTGAGCATCTGAACAAATTGGCTGAACACCAGTACTTTTTCACCTTGTGCAACTAGTGGTTCAAGTAAATCAAAAAGAGCTTCAGTCTTTCCTGATAGAAAGTCGCTACCTACCAGTGAGGGGTGGCAGCAGATTTGGCGAAGGCGAGTGAGAGCAGCTAATACTTGCATACGGCTTTTGGCAACCCCCTTAGATTGGATTGTCTCCATTACCTTCTCTCGGCTCCGCTTGAGTTCAGCAAGGTAGAGTTTTCGTTGGTCCTTGCTCAATTCGCAGTCATGGCGCTGTTCAATTCGGTCTGGTAAATCCTTGGCGACCTGTTTCTTGACACGTCGCAACAGGATTGGTCTTAAGCGAGAAGAGAGGCGCTTACGGGCAATACGTCGATTAGCCACTGCCTCGTCACCGTCTCCACCACCCGGGTCATATGTTTCGTGGAAATGTTTTTCATCACCCAGGTAGCCAGGCTGAACGAAATCAACGATACTCCACAGATCCAGCAACCGGTTCTCTAATGGCGTACCGGTGAGAGCTAGGCGAATCTTACACTTTAATTGTTTAACCGATTGGGTAACCTGTGCACCCGGGTTCTTAATAAATTGTGCCTCATCCAGTACAATGGCGTTAAAGGAATAAGTCTGTAAATCTTCCAGATCACGGCGTAGCAATGAATAATTTGTAACCACAATGTCATGATCAGGGATTTTCTTACGCATACGGTGGCGTGCGGATCCACTTTCCAGAACAAGCACCGACATATCCGGTGTAAATTTTTCGGCTTCCCTTCGCCAGTTATGCATAACCGAGGCAGGGCAGATGACCAGTGAAGGATTTGATTTTCCGCGCTTCTTTTGTTTCTTAAGCCACGATAAATAAGTCAGGGTTTGTAACGTTTTACCTAACCCCATGTCATCAGCCAAGATGCCTCCAAGCCTCATGCTTTTTAGGTGGCACAGGAAGTCAAAACCTTCATGCTGGTAAGGGCGAAGTTCGGCCTGGATATTATCGGGGATACTGGTGGAAGGTATGCCTTCAAAACTATCAATACGGTTACGTAATTTCTGGGCCTGTTTACTGTCTCCAAACACCGATAGCGATTCTTCTTCTAGGTGAGCCGCTTGTTCCATTGCAATCTTTTGGGTGCCTGGCTCAAGGCCGTCGAGCCCAAGATCAGCCATTGTTTCTTGAGCCTTTTGAGTGGCGTTCACATCCAGTTCCACCCAGCCCTTATTTGGTAATTTGACGAATCGTCCGGTTGCTTTTGCCAAGCTTTCCAAGTCCTTCTTGGTGAGCTTCAGGCCTTCCTCCTCCCATTCCGCGGAGACAGACAGCCAGTCAATTCCACTTCCTTTTACAATGAGTTTGGGTTTGAGACGTTTAGGTTTAAGGAAAAGACGTTGGAAGGCATCGTTCCCGAGAAATTCGGCTTCTTCGGGTCGGTCATCCCATACACTTGCTAAAACGTGGAGAAAATTCTCATTAGCATCACCAATCCATAGCCCTGGTTCAGGCGTAAACCAGTCAAGCTGGCGCAACCAGTTGATTGCAGGATCAAGACGTTCATCTTCTAAAACCTGAGGGCGCTTGGGCTTACGCCGTCCGGTTGTGATCATCTTCCATTCATGGCCAGTCCATTCCCATTGACTGCTGTCATTTGCCTTGGCTTGAAGTCGTAACTCTAAACGGTCTCCATGCAATTCGAACACAAAGCGGGGTTTCGCTTTGAGTGAATCACACAGGCTACTCCAGTCTATTCCAGCGTTATCATGGGTCCGACGCAGGAGTGTAATAAAACGGGTGCTAAGTTTGTTGATAGGTGCCCGAGGGTTAGCGATCCATTTAGTTAGCAACTGTTGGGGCGGGCTGTTGCGCAGAAAATAAAAGGTGCTATTCCACAGTACAAGCGTCGGTCGTGAGGAAAAGAACACGGCCTCATGAATTGGTGCCTCAATTCCGTCAGGCAAGCGTAGTTGATGCGTGAATGCGAGTTCAGCCGTACCATTCCTGAGACTGGGTGACAATTCCGTGAGCTGGCCGAAGAAACGGTATTCCGGTTGATCAATACTGGGTTGTAGGTGGGATTCTTCACCCCAATGAGCGAGCCATTGCAGGAGTTGCTGGCCGGAAAGGTAAAGATCTCCCTCACCGGCTTCATCAGCAAAATTTTCAGTAACCCATTTGATGAATTCCCAATCGTTTTGGTAAAAGAGTCCTTTTTTTCGGGCAGTCTGTTTTGTGATTTTTTTGAGATCGGAAAGGGTTGTTTTACTTTCGCCTTTACTTGGATGGCAGATGAAAAAGTCAACCCTTAGAAGATGGAGGCTGGAGTCGTTATCCTCAGGTTCAGGGATGGCTACAGACCGAACCGAAGAGAGCGCCTGTTCGGTTTTCTTAGTCTTTTTTGAACTCTTTAAGTTTGTAATATCTTTACCCGAATCAGAGATCCATTCCGAGAGAAGTTCGGACGGAGGGCTGTTTCGCAAAAAATAAAAAGTATTTTCCCACAAAATGAGAGTTGGTCTCCCCGTAAAAAAAACAGCATCACTAACAGGGATTTTGGAACCATCGGGTAAGAGTAGCTGATAGGTAGGATTAGACTTGGATTTTCTAGTGCGGTGGTGAGGGGTTAGCTCTGCCAGTTGTCCAAGAAAATGGTATTGAGGTTGATTAATATCAGATTGCAAACGCGATTCAGGTCCCCAGTGAGCAAGCCATTGAAGTAGTTTTTCACCCGAAAGGAATAGATCACCTTCCCCAGCTTCTTCAGCGTATTGTTCGGTAATCCATTCAATGAATTCCCAATCCTCGGGGGGAAAAAGCTCTTTTTCATGGGCGGCGCGGACCGTTAGATCCACCAGATTGGCCAGACTTTTCTTTCGGTCGCCTGTTCGTGGTCGGCGTATAACAAATTCGATTTTTAGCAGATGAAGTCCGGAACTCGACTTATCCGCTACTGGTGTTGCAATCGCTCGAATTGAAGCTCTCGGTGCATCGAGATGATTCGGTGCAGGAGGAAACATCCAGTTTTCCAGATCTTTATAGATGGCTCTTTCCCGCTTAGATTTTTCTAATTCTTTGAAGCGCTTTAAGTTAGCGTATTCAGATAGCTCGGCGGGCATTTGCCTGCCAGTGCGTAAAAACACAATTGAGAGGGCTTCAAGTCTTTTTTTTCCCGTTACTGCGGCTACATCTTCCCACCAATCATCTCCTGGAAAATCCTTTCGGCTTAGCTTTAATTTGTTGAAATAATCTTCGAGAAGAATCCAAGCCCTTTGGGAATCCTTGCAGGACGCAAACATTTCGAGAAGATCTCCCCGCTCATCCTTGTCTTCTCTGCTGTCAGAAAGTTCGCGGCGTAGTTCAGCCAGCATTCCATACGCATCATCCAAAGCAGATGCGTTTGCATCGTACTTCATCGCTGCACCACTCTTGGGGGCAGGTTTACGAGTTCCTTTTTTACCTCGGGGCATCTTTTTTCAAAACAAATAAACGGAAAGTATATGCATCTCAAACTGGCGTTTACCCGTCAACTACAAAGATTTTTTTTTGGATACACTAAAATGGGGTTCAAATTTCACGTTTATTCACTGAAATTGACCAGAAGTGAACAAGAGAGGGTTGTACGTGTGTATCTGTCTACTAGGTTGAAGGCGGTTAGAGTGCCAAGGAGACTCGCTATCCATATATTAGCCGCTACTGCTGTAGTCCTGTCCGTTTCCGGATGTGGGAGCTTCGGTGGCATAGGTAAGGATTCGACTGATCCAAATGGAGGTTTTACAGAAGGGCCATCGAATGGTCCCAGTGGGACAACAAAATTCCCGCCACCTGCCCGGGGCGCTGAGAAAGCAATTACCTCGGGGCAAGGTAAGGTTATGATGGTGGATAAAGCTTTGGGATTTTGTGTAATAGATTTTTTGTTTATCGCGCAAATGCCACCATCTGAACAACGCTATTTTGTCTACCGGGGAAATCAGCAGGTTGGTGAAATTGTCACCACTGCACAAACTGATGAAACCTTTCTGGTAGCTGATATCAACAAGGGGGACATCCGTGAGGGCGACTCTGTTCGTCCCGAATAACGGATGGGTGGAGAAGGGCTCCGGAGGAAACTCTGGAGCCCTTTTTTATTTAGTATTTAAAAAAGACTACTTGGTTGGTTTGGATTTTGGGGGTTGCGGCTTTTTCTTGTAGGGAGAATGTAGGTTAAAATAAATCCCACACATCGGCCTCTGCTCATCATCGATCTGGCTGAGGATAATCGTTACCTGATTGTCCAAAGCGATTCCATGGCGCATTCCTTCACCTCGTTTTTCGTAGGCTTCGACCGCTTTGGCCATTAATCTTTCCAGTGAGGCTTGGCAATCCTCAGGCGATTTATCGAGGCATACAATATGAAGATCGAAGGCCTTTACTGCCGCCTCAATCTCCTCAGCAAACGTGTTGGGCGTCAATTCCATTGAAAGACAGAGAGTGCAGCATAAAGGGCACCAAAATGCACTCTTTAAAAAAGTTAAAGTACCGATTGTAAAAATAGATTGCTATTGTAATGGACGAGAATCTCAAGCCGTTGTTACATTCCTACTGCATCCAAATAGAACTATATGGACCCAAATAAAGACTATTTCGTTAATCACGATAGGAAGACATCGGGGCCCCTAGGATTGGAGGAAGTCAGGGAGAAACTACAATCGGGTCAGTTTAAAGCTGATGATCTGGTTGTTGCCAAAGGAGGTTCTGAATGGTTGCAGTTATCAGAAGTGGTGCAACCTGAAGAACTGTCTGAGACTTTGCCTGAGGATGAACAAGAGATTGCAGAGGAGTCATCAAATCATTTGAAAATCTCGAAGGGACTGGGGATAGCCTCAGTGTTATTCTTTTTGGTAGCGCTTTTATTAGGGACATTGAATAGCGGGCTTGGTGTATGGAGAGAACTCAAATTCGACGAAGGTATATATAGTTATGAAGACATAAGTAATACTGTCCGTTTATGGCGAATGTTCATTATCCCTCTTGGCACATTGAGTTGGACTGCTGCAAGCATTTGCTTGGTCTGTGCCGATCGCTTCTACCTTGGTAAGGGTTTACTCGGCCTTTTACTGGGTTTCCTAGTATTGCGGCTTCTATTTGAAGTGGCTCGTTATCTTTTCGGATTTCCTTTGCAAGAGTGGCTGGTGTCAACCTTTTCTGATAATATTGGTCTGATCTACTGGTTGTTCAATGCAGTTTCCTGGTTTCTGGGCTGTTTATGGGCTGGTTTGATGATGATCCGAAGAAAGAATGTTTATCGTATTATACTACTATTGAGCTTATTGATATATTCACTATGGATCGTAATTTTTTTGGCTGCATGGGGGACATTAGTTCTTCCTGATTTTATTCGGGATTTAATTTCATTTCTAAACCCAGTTCAAGAGTGGCTCCGTGACCACCCCATATTTCGTGTTTCGATGTTTTGGGTTTGTGGAACAGTAATTCCCATGATCGCTTGGCTCATCTTGGCCTTCCCATTGGTTTTTGGAAAACCCACCCGCCCCGAACCTGAAATAGAGGCATCCTAAGCCTGATACAAAGCCGGCGTTTTCACTGGCATTGCGGGAGATCCCGCATATTTTATGCTTATCTTGACAGGTTTTCAGTATCTGCAACGATCTTTCTATGCGTAAGTTTTTCTTCATCGTTTGTGCTGCTTTATTTCTTTTATTTAATACCGGCGTATTGTTTTTAGAGGCGGCCAAGCTTAAGGCTAAAGATCAGCGGGTTTTGAGGGTTAAGGCTTCAGACAAAAATGAAATTTTTGCCCTTAATGCCGGGTTCCCACAGCAAGCACCTCCACCCAAAGGGCCTGCTGGAGAAGATCCGAAGGGCAATAATTTATCCAATGAGAAAATCCCCGGTGGAATTCTGGGAGTTGATGGGAGCCCAACCACTCAACCGGTAACACCCACGCGTCCAGTGACGCCGACTGCGCCTCCCCCTCCACCCGGTGCCCAATGCAAATTGGTGAATGAATATCAACTGATGTTGATTACTCGAAGTCTGATTTCTTTTGCTGGCCAAAATTTGCAGCGCATGCCCTGGCAACTTACTCCAACCTCGGCAAAGAAGCATCTAGATGTTGCCGCAAAACCCGGTGATTGGGGGCGATGGCCCAAGGTGCCCGGTTACGGTATGCCATATACGAGAGGTCTTCCTTGCCACCCTAGAGCAGGTACTATTGGCGGGATTATGGGTATCAGAGATTTGAAGAATCAAATTGGTGATGCCAAGCATCTGCTTTCTCCCTGTGACAAAATTCGTAAGCGGGCTAATGACACCATCAGGAAAAATTGGAATATATATAACACCCTTACTGGCGTTCCCGTTCCCCATGCGGGTATGAGTTACGGCATATGTTTTGGCGGAGATGCTCAAAGGCCCGATACGGTAATGGTGGTAACCCGTAACCTGACTACGCGGGATTTGGCTACAGCCAAATGGGTCGGAGAAAAAAATAAAGCCGTTGGTATTAGCGGCCTAAAAGCCGGTCAAGGCCAGCTGGCCAAGGCCGATGGCTCGGCAGTGATGGCGACTGATGCTGATATTTCACCACAAGGGGCTATTGGAAAGAAACATATCTTCACGAGGGGAGGCTCAACTAAATATAATGCGGCGACCTTGATGGCTTTGCCTTATTAAAAGAGGTTTTTAATCTTTATTGGCTTGAGATCGTGGCCCAAATAGGGTTGTGCCCAGCCGAATAAGGGTAGCGCCTTCTTCAATGGCTATCTCGTAGTCCCCGCTCATGCCCATTGATAATTCAGGTAAGGGAGCTCCCAGCTTCTTTTCACAATCACTTTTTAGCTCACGCAATTTCCGGAAATAAGGCCGGGCACTTTCAGCTTGGCGGCTAAAAGGAGCCATGGTCATGAGCCCATGCAGTTCCAGCTTGGGGAAATCAAAGAAAGCTTGGGTTACCTCAATGGCTTGCTCCGGAGTGAAGCCGTGTTTACTGCCTTCACCAGATACATTTACTTCGAGTAATACTGGCATGACTTTGGCTAATTGTTCGCAGCGTTTATTGAGTTCTTCAGCCAAATGCAGACTATCCACTGCATGAAGCATATCGAAGAGTGCCACTGCATCCTTACATTTATTGGTTTGCAGATTTCCAATAAAGTGCCAACGCAAATGCCCGGGGCAATCGGGAATCTTTATTTTGGCTTCCTGCACCCGGTTTTCTCCAAACAGGTTGAGACCGCAATCAGCGGCTTCTCTAATGACTTGGGCAGTAAATTTTTTACCAACAGCCACCAGTTGCACCTCTTCTGTGCTACGGTCTGACCGTTCACAGGCTGCAGAAATTCGTTGCTGTACTTGGGCTAGGTTCTCAGCGATATCAACCACGAGGTCATTTTACCGGACCTGAGGGTAAGTGAGTAGTGTTTTCGTGACTCTGAACCAAATCCTTCCCATCTTTTCCTCCATGCAGTATTGGCTGGTAAAACAGGAACCAGAAAAATATCCGTGGGCGCAGTTTATCAAGGACAAGGGTACCTACTGGGATGGTGTCAGGAATTATCAGGCTCGCAACAATCTGCGAGCCATGAAGAAAGGCGATCAGGTGATGTATTACCATAGCGTTAGCGAAAAATCGGTGGTAGGGGTGGCCAAAGTGACGGGTGAGGCTTATCCGGACCCAACGGCTAAAGAGGGCGACTGGAGTGTGGTGGATTTGAAGCCAATTAAAGCGCTCAATAAACCAGTGAGCCTAGAGGAGATAAAAAAGGACTCTAAGTTGGCAGAAATTTCACTCATCAAGCAGAGCCGACTGTCTGTCATGCCTCTGAGAGCCGGCGAGTTCAAACGGATTCTGCAATTAGGGCAAACCAAGATTTGAGTCTGGCTTAGTTTTCGTTATATTTCTAAAAGTGCTTACTGAGACTAAAGAGTTTATCCCACCCAAAAATTGGCAGGAATTGTGTGACCCTATCCAGCCATTTTTGGATGAGGTGTCAAATTGCCTTAAAGAACAGGTAAAGAATTTCGATCCACAAATTGCCACTTTTATCCAGTATGCCCTATCCAGCCAAGGTAAACAGTTACGGCCGGCTTTGGTTGCCTTGGGAGCTCGGGCGGCTGGAGGATTGAAGCCTGAGCATGTACGCGCAGCTGTGATCATTGAGATGGTTCATCTGGCAACGTTGGTTCATGACGATGTCGTGGATTCAGCCGAGGTAAGACGCAATCGTCCCACCCTAGCCGCGAACTGGGGTAACAAAGTTTCTGTATTGGCTGGTGATTGCCTCTTTGCTGAAGCCCTGAGGCTTGCTGCGGCCCTGCCGACCAGTGAGGTTTGTGAATTGGTAAGCCATTCAGCCAAGATAGTATGCACCGGTGAAATTCGGCAAACATTACAGCGAGGTAATTTCGAGTTAAGTCGGGAGGAATATTTGGAGTTAGTAAGGATGAAAACCGCGGAACTTTTCGCGTTAGCTTGCGAATTGGGGGCACGGTTAGCTGCCCCAGAAAATAAGGCGGCTCACAGTGCTTTGCGGGAGTATGGAATCCAATTGGGTACCGCTTATCAAATCTATGATGATTGTCTGGACTTATTTGGAGAAGAGGCTCAGGCAGGTAAATCACTGGGGACAGATCTTGCCACAGGTAAGGCGACTTTGCCTGTGATTACGGCGCTTGAAAGAGCCGATGAAATCGAACACAAGGCTTGGTTGGCGATGTTGAAAGAAGGAGGAGCTAAAACCGATACCATAAGAGAGGGGTTGGTGGATCGTCAAATCCCTGCTTCGTGTCGTGAAGTTGTTGAGGGGTATATAGAGCGCGCGAACGCAAGTGTGTCTAATCTTCAATCTGCTAAGGCGCTCCACGGTCTGTCAGCTTGTCTGACTGCCCAACTTTGCTCATTGAGCGAATAGTTACAGTTTCTGGCGTCTGAAGACGTATTTTTCTCCGCGGAAAGATTCAAAGGACATCATGATGCGGCTGGGAAAGAGTTGGATTGTCACGTTACTTTCGACTTTACTCCACTTGAAGTGGGTAAGGTAACTGCCATCAGATTGCTTCTCCCAAGGGCCATAGGTTATTAGCCTTGAAAAATCGGTAAAATTGCGCGGAGGAATACTCGGTAAAAAATCATCTGGAGTTATGTTGGGGCGCTCTACATTTGCTTTTACCCCAAGTGCGCGGATGGGAAAACTACGTCCCTCTAAATAACAAAACCCATCGGAAAAACTCAGGCTCATTTGATCTGCGAGTTCAACGAGGTAATTATTTAATATTTTCATTTCCCGGTCATTCATTTTTGGGTAGGTGGATTTGAATTGAGCAAAAGTGCTTTCGGGGTCCAATTCCCAGCAGCCAAGGATCGGGGATCGGCCCTGTTGCTGAAGTAATGCTGCGTTATACTCGCCGGATTTTCCTTTTTTAAGAAACGTCCGGAAATCAACCAGATTTATATGTGCCAGTTGCGCCTTCAGGTTCTCATCTTTCCATGCGGCATATAGTTGAGGGTTGGATAGCAACTGACTAAGATTAGTGCGGTTGTAAAGGCCCATGAAAAAAGTATTGGTAGTCCATATATGAGTTAGTCCCTGAATATGTGGGTTATAAGATGCATCAACTAATCCCGGGTAGCCTAGCAGGCGGCGGCGGAAATATTTTACATGATCGAGGTTGTTTGTTCCAAAGTTGTGATAACTCAAAGCCGCTATATCGGCAGCCAAGTAGTAGTCTTTCTCTGCGGGATCAAATAGTCGGGCAGGACGGTGTAGCCCCAAAGAAGAGAAATCACGATACAACCGTGAGCTGAGTTGGTATACCAACGGGTCATTATTAGGATTTGCTGATTGAACTTTGGCGGTAAGGTAGCCTAAGGGCATTGTTATTCCTCCAATGAGTAGGAAAAACAAAATTCCAAGTAAGCCGCCGCAAATCTTTCCTAATAAAGGGTTAAGGTTATCCCACCGGTTGTGTTTGTATTCATCCCATTTATATTTTAAATCCAGCGTTATTTTTTTGTGAAGAAAATGGGTGCCGACAAAAAAGAATAATAATATGAAAAGAAAAGCTGGAATCGCCCCTGCCCCAATCTCATGCCAAAGTGGGTTTGAGGGTAAAAGAACAGATGGCATCCAGTTGCCGATGAAGGGCGCAATCAGCCATGCAACCAAGGAGCTGATCAGTAGCATCCCCATCCTGAGACCATCGGAAGCCACACCCAATAGGGTGCATGTGCCGATTACCAAAATGGCAAGCAGTAGTGCGGTATCACCCGGAAATAGGGAGAGGGCCATCACGCCCTAATGGTAGGCTGGGACAGTGTTTCCTGCATCTAAAATTGATTAACATTCAACATTGTTAGGTGGGCATATTTAAGTTAGTTTATTGGATTGCTGACATGGGCCTCAGTCCCAATTACGCCTTAAAATAGAACCAATATATTTCATGTCGACGGAAGACAACTTTTCAGATCAGGAATCTCAGCCGGAGCAGCCCGATCGGCGGGGTTTTATCAGAGGGGCTTCCTGTTTCATTGGTGCGGCTGTTGGGGCAGTGCCAATGACTGCTGGGATACGTGTATTAATTGATCCGATAGTTAGGAAGAATAGTGAATCGGAAAAAGCTGAATTTATTCGGTTGGCAGAATTAACTGAATTACAAGATGGCGAACCAATGAAGTTTGCTATCGTGGAAAATAAATCAGATAAATGGAGTCGATATACGGATGTGCCAGTGGGGGCAGTCTATTTGCTGAAACGGGATGAAAAAGTAATCGCCTACAATACGGTGTGTCCTCACCTTGGGTGTTTTGTGGATTACCGTAAGAGTGAAAACGATTTCTTCTGCCCCTGCCATGACAGCCAATTTAACCTCGATGGTAAACTTACCAAAGGAGTAAGTCCGCGACCGATGGACGAGTTGGTAGTCGAAATTCGCAATGGAGTTGAAGTTTGGGTTAAGTTTGAACGATTCAAATCCAACACCAAGGAGAAGATAGTTATTTGATTTTTCGTCCCCGTAGTATGCACCGTGTTAAGCAACTTTACGAATGGCTAGATAACCGTACAGGTGTCCGTGATCATATCCGGGAGGTTCTTTTTGAAAATGTTCCTGGAGGCTCCCGTTGGCGATATGTATGGGGTAGCACATTGACCTTTGCGTTGATGATTCAGTTCATCACCGGGATATTTTTGTGGATGGGGTATGCACCTAGCGGTCAAACCGCATGGGAGAGTGTGTATTACATCAATTATCAAATGACCGGTGGCCATTTCTTGCGTGGGTTACACCATTGGACTGCTCAAGTGATGACGGTGCTTTTGGTGTTTCATCTTATGCAAGTGATAATCGATGGGGCCTACAAGGCTCCTCGTGAGGTGAATTTTTGGTTTGGTGTAATCCTGTTAAAACTAACTCTGGCCCTTTCCCTTACCGGTTATCTGTTGCCTTGGGATCAGAAGGGTTTTTGGGCAACTAAAGTGGCGACTGATATTATGGGGGGTACGCCGATAATTGGAGAACAGCTTAAATTATTGGTTCTTGGAGGTGCGGATTATGGTCACCATACCTTGACACGATTCTTTGCTCTGCATGCGGGTATTTTGCCTGTTAGTGTAATTGCCCTTACTGTCGGTCATATTTACCTTTTTAGAAGGCATGGAATTACACCCAAAAAACCGCTTAAAGGATCGGATGAATTTTTCTGGCCTGAACAGGTTCTCAAGGATGCTGTGGCTTGCTTGGCGGTGCTCGTTACTGTGCTGGTATTACACTTTTCTTTTGATGGTGCACATTTGGATGCTCCAGCGGATCCTTCTACAAACTATCCGGCTCGGCCAGATTGGTATTTCTTATTTCTGTTTCAATTTCTCAAATATTTCCCCGGACATTGGGAAGTGTTGGGCGCCATTGTACTTCCTAGTATTGCTATGACTTTGATTTTTCTTATGCCGATAATTGGTAGGAGTGAGAAAGGTCATAAATTCAATCTGGGTCTATTGTTTGGTATCTTGGTTTTTGCTGGCATATTGACTTATGTGGCGGTGAATCAGGATCGCAATAACCCTACTTATCTGGCTTCTAAGGCTCAAGCTCAACGCGAAGCGAAGATCATTAAAGAAATGGCTGCTAATGGGATTCCCCCTGAGGGTGCATTGGCATTGTTGCAGGGACCTAAACTTTTTGCGCAGCATTGTGCAAGTTGTCACACTTATGGAGGAGAAAATGGATTGGGGAATAAGGTAACAGACCAGAGTGCTCCTGATCTCAAAGGCTTTGCTAGTCGCAAATATTTGACTGAATTATTACATCCAAAGCGGTTCAATTCACCGGAATTTTTTGGGAATACTGCTCACGCGAAAAAAAGCAAAATGCAGGGCTTCCTTGAGGATGAATTTGACGGGATCGACGATGATGAAGCGTTGCGCAATGAAATGAATCAGATAATTAAAGCTCTCTCAGCAGAGGCCAAGTTGCCCAGTCAAACCAAAATGGATTTGAACGATAAAGCGGATATTCAGGCAGGTTATGAACTCTTTGAAGAAATAGGGTGTGTTGACTGTCATGCGTTGGGTGACTGGAATGCAGATGAGTATTCGGCACCCGATTTGACAGGTTATGGTTCACGTGGGTGGTTGATGGGAATTGTCGATAATCCAGCCCACGAACGTTTCTATGGCAGCAAAAATGACCGGATGCCCGCCTTCGGCAAGGATGAGAAGCTAACGCGTAAGCAAATGGAACAGATTGTAGATTGGCTGCGTGGTCAATAGCAGCGCTTAAGTTCACCCTAAAAAAGGTGCTTCTGGAACTTTGCTCACAAATAAAATTGCAAAAATAGGCCAAAAAACCGCCTATTCACCGAAATTACTCCTTTAAAATTATATTTGTTGTGAATATTGAAGTGTGAATTGTTTTTTTTTGATTAAAAATGGCTAAATACAGGGTCCAAAAGCTACACATTAGTGATATCCGTCCTCTTTATTCACTATTTCACATTAATATAGTTGACTCTTTTTACACATACCCCAATATATCGCGCAGTTGATCAATTGATCACACTACAGGTTGTGGACAGGTGCTAAATAAGCTATTCAACAAGTGGTGTGGTTCATGTGAATAACCACCTGTTTTATCGGTAAAATGAGGCTATTTGAACCCCAATACGAGCTGGAGTTTCTCAACGGAAGTTTTATCCGCGAACGGTTTGATCAACAAGCCCTGCACGAGTGTGCAGGCTGCTGCCGAGCCAAGGCAGCGGGAATGGTTTAACCCAACCTGAACCCACCCATGGGCACCAAGTATCGGCTTGTGTTGCCTGCTTACGAATGAGCGGTTTGGCAGGCCGCACCGATGACGGAGGTAGTAGTAGATGATTAATGAGCAGCTTGATGGTCAATTGCGGATGGCCACATTGGATCCACTTGAAGGTAAACAGTTTCAAGTACGCAAGCGTAATGGCCGTGTAATTGATTTTGACGAGACAAGAATTTATTTAGCCATCGAAGCGTCACTAAAGGCCGATGCTGAAATAGAGATGGACACACTCGCACCGGCGGATATGCAGACCGATGCCCAACGTATTACTAATGAGGTGGTGGAGAAATGTCTCAGCCGTGCCGTGAAAGGTGAGGCTCTGAATATTGAGCGCATTCAAGATACGGTAGAGGACAAGCTTATGGAATTGGGTTTCCGGGGAGCTGCTCGCCGTTATATCGTTTATCGTGAAGAACATCGAAAGGCTCGCGCTATTCGTGGTGACCGCACCTTGGATGGCCAGGCCCAAGAGTTGATGTTTGTTACGCTACCTGATGGAGAGAGGGAGGTGCTGGACCCAGGTCGTTTGAAGCGTGATATTTATGGTGCGTGCCGTGGTATTGAGGATAAGTGTCAGGCCAATGACCTTTTTGATGAGACCATGCGTAACCTTTATGATGGGGTGCATACTTCTGAAATTGACAAAGCAATGGTTATGTCAGCAAAGGCGCGGATTGAGAAGGAGCCAGCTTATACCTATGTGGCTGCTCGATTATTGCTGAACCAGATTTATGAGGAGGTGCTGCCAAAGTTTGAGTCGGCCTCCGATCTGCCGCAGGTACATCGAGATAATTTCCGTATATTTCTTCAGCAGGGAGTGGATGCCGGACGGTTGTCGCCTGAGCTGTTAAAGTTTGATTTTGATAAATTGTCCGATGCTTTGAATCTTGAGAGGGATCAACAGTTCGCCTACATGGGGATTCAGACTATTTATGATCGTTATCTCATTCACATAGGTGGAACACGTATTGAGACGCCTCAGTATTTTTACATGCGTGTTTCTATGGGGCTCGCAATGAACGAGACAAACAAGGAGGAACGTGCGATTGAGTTTTATAATACGCTAAGTTCATTCCGGTTTATGTCCTCTACCCCCACACTTTTTAATGCGGGGACCCTTCATCCGCAGTTGTCATCTTGTTACTTGAGTACGGTGGATGATGATTTGGAAAGCATATTCAAGTTGGTAGCGGATGACGCCCGCCTTTCCAAGTGGGCTGGAGGCTTGGGCAATGACTGGACAAATGTTCGTGCTACAGGTTCACATATCAAGGGGACAAATGGCGAGAGCCAGGGGGTGATACCTTTCCTTAAAGTGGCTAATGATACAGCAGTGGCCGTAAATCAGGGAGGTAAGCGAAAGGGGGCCATGTGTGCTTACCTCGAGACATGGCACCTGGATATCGAGGACTTTCTGGAGCTGCGTAAGAATACGGGTGATGAGCGTCGGCGTACTCATGATATGAATACGTCCAATTGGATTCCGGACTTGTTCATGAAGCGGGTGAAAGAGGGTGGCGAATGGACCCTTTTCAGTCCGAGTGATGTGGAAGATCTACATGATCTCTATGGTATGGCTTTTGAAAAACGTTATAAAGAATACGAAGCTATGGCTGCGGGCGGGAGAATTACGCACTTCAAGACAGTGGCAGCAGAGGATTTATGGCGCAAAATGCTGATGAACCTTTTTGAGACGGGCCATCCATGGATTACTTTTAAGGATCCTTCGAATGTTCGTTCACCACAGGACCACACAGGGGTTGTTCACAGCTCAAATCTCTGTACTGAAATCCTGCTCAACACAAGTACTGAGGAGACTGCTGTATGCAACCTTGGTTCGGTGAATCTTGCTGCTCATCTTAAGGATGGTCAGCTCGACGAGGAGCTTATTGCTCAGACTGTTCGTACGGCGATCCGTATGTTGGATAATGTGATTGATATTAATTTCTACCCCACTCCGGAGGCACGTAACGCAAATATGCTTCACCGTCCGGTGGGGATGGGAGTGATGGCTTTTCAGGATGCGCTCTATCAATTGCGTATTCCTTATTCGAGTCAGGGCGCGGTTGAGTTTGCTGATCGTAGTATGGAAATGATTTCCTACTACGCGATTCTTACTTCAAGTGAACTGGCCGCGGAGCGAGGGGCATACAAGAGCTATGAGGGGTCTAAGTGGGATCGGGGACTGTTGCCAATCGATACAGTAGATCTGCTGGAGAAGGAGCGGGGAGGGCATCTTACGCTGGATCGTGGTTGTAATATGGATTGGGCCCCGGTACGTGAATCTATCGCTAAACATGGAATGCGTAATAGCAACACTATGGCAATCGCTCCCACCGCAACCATCGCCAATATTATCGGAGTAAGTCAATCGATTGAGCCGACCTATAAGAATCTTTATGCTAAGGCTAATCTCTCCGGTGATTTCATTGTAGTTAATGACTACCTTGTAGAGCAACTGAAGGAGCGGGGTTTGTGGGATGCCCAGATGGTAGAGGATTTGAAGTACCATGATGGTTCTGTTCTGGAGATTGACCGTGTTCCTGATGACTTGAAGGATATCTTCCGTACCTCATTTGAAATCGATTCCAAATGGCTTATTGCCTGTGCGGCACGTCGGCAGAAATGGATTGATATGGGGCAATCTTTGAATCTGTACTTTGATATCAATCAGGTTGAAGAAGGGCAAAAGACCGGTCGGGCATTAAGCGATATGTATTTTTTCGCTTGGGAGGCCGGTCTGAAAACAACCTACTATTTACGCACATTGGCTGCGACGCAGATAGAGAAGTCTACGGTGAATATTAATAGTTACGGTGTTCAGCCCAAGTGGATGAAGAGTAAGTCTGCTTCCAGCGAAGTAGCTCAAGTGGCTGCAGCTCCCCAAGCATGCAGTATTCTTGATCCGGAATGCGAAGCTTGCCAGTAATTTAAATAACCAAATAACCTAACCAAGGAGAAAAAATATGTCTTGTTGCAATGTATCAGATCAGCGCCCGGAGGCTCATGATCTTACCAAGCGCATTAATGTGGAGGACAAACGGCTGATCAATTGTAAGGCCGTGGATGTAAATCAGCTCATGCCCATCAAGTACGATTGGGCTTGGGAGCATTATCTAAACGGCTGCAAAAATCATTGGATGCCAGATGAGGTTCCGATGCAGAAGGATATTGAACTATGGAAATCCAACAAGCTTAGCGCGGACGAACGGCAGGTGATTATGCGAAACCTTGGGTTCTTTAGCACTGCTGAGAGCCTAGTGGGTAATAATATTGTGTTGGCTATCTTCAAGCATGTAACCAATCCTGAATGTCGACAGTACCTGTTGCGACAGGCTTTTGAAGAAGCCATTCACACGCACACCTTTCATTATATTTGTGAGTCGCTGAATCTTGATGAGCGCGAAATATTTAATATGTATCATGAGGTAAACTCGATTAGTGATAAGGATAACTTTGAGATGAAGCTTACCAGCGATATTATGCAGGAAGGTTTCAACACTGATACTACTGAAGGAGTACAGACGTTCCTTAAAAACTTAATCGGGTTTTATGTAATAATGGAGGGTATCTTCTTTTATTCAGGCTTTGTAATGATCCTCTCTTTCCATCGAGGTAACCGCATGACCGGAATTGGCGAGCAATTTCAATATATCATGCGCGATGAATCTATCCACATGAACTTTGGGCTGGATCTTATCAATGGGATTAAGGCCGAGAATTCAGAGGCGTGGACGCCTGAATTTACCAAGGAAATTGATGCCATGATTGAGGAGGCTGTGGAGCTGGAGATTGCCTATGCCCAAGATTGCCTGCCGCGTGGAATCCTTGGCCTGAATGCTGGGCTTTTCCGTGAATATGTTCAGCACATCGCTGACCGTCGCCTTGAGCGTATAGGTCTTGCCGCAAAGTATGGTTCGGGTAATCCATTCCCATGGATGAGCGAAACTATTGATCTGGCAAAGGAGAAAAACTTCTTCGAGACACGTGTTACTGAATATCAGACCGCATCCGCTTTAAGTTGGTAGGTGGAGAACACACTGCTACGGCGGTCTTTCGGGACCGCCGTAGCAGCCCTTTAATTACATTCTAGATTTTCTAGGATTCCTTTTTTTGCTCTATGCTTCAAGCGGAACTGATCCCATCCACGAAGACTGAATCAAAATGGCTTATGGTTCTGCTGCATGGTCTGGGAGACAGTATGGAGGGCTATCGGTGGTTGCCCAACGCTCTAGATTTACCATGGTTGAATTACCTGCTGGTTAATGCCCCGGATGATTACCATGGTGGTTTTTCGTGGTATGATATTTATGATAATCCTGATCCTGGTGTAAAGCGTAGTCGGGCCTTACTCGAGGAATTACTGGATGGTCAGCGGGAATCTGGATATCCTGCGAAACAGACCTTCCTGTTTGGTTTTAGCCAAGGATGTCTCATGACTATGGAAATAGCGATGCGCTATGAGTACCGACTCGCTGGCTGTATTGGGATTAGCGGATATGTTCACCAACCAGAAAATGCTTTAAATGAGCTTGCTGAAGTTTCTAGAGAGCAAGAAATCCTCTTCACCTACGGAACGTTCGATCCAATTATACCCGTAGAAAAGGTGAAGGGCCAATTGCATCAGCTTTCTGCTGATGGAAAGCTACAAATTCAATCACACGAATTTGCAAAGGAACATACCATTGCCGGAGTCGAAGAACTGTCTTTGATTCGCGATTTTATTCGGGTGCGTGGTCCAGAAGATTGACCCTCTCAATTTTCATAGATTGAATTGAATCCGTTCCCAACTTTTTTCCGGAGGCATATCGCAGAAGTTTACGTGGATTGGTTCGTACAGGTAAATTCATTAGATTACGTAATTTTGTTATGAGTTCATGAGATAAGGTGTCTAATGCAACAGGATCTCTGCTAAACCAAAGTTCATTCAAGGCTGTAGCAAAATCTGGTCGTGATTGTCCTCCATGATTGAACTGACATAGGAGTGCATCGGTGATGTGGAGCCGGAGTTTGGATTGTGCCATTTCTTCCTTGCCAAGAGTTTCCCGCTTGAGAATATTTCGTCCGTCCGGTAGGACAATTTGTTCCCATTGGTGTTTTCCGCTGCTAATTAGCAAGGTCTGTCCTTTCATCTCCTCTTTTGCTGTTTCATAGGCTAATGAGAAAGCAGTGTGTACAGGCAAAGCGTTAATTGAAGCTTTTTGGTAGTAGTATAGCATATTGCCTTGGGTTTTTATTAAATGAAGAGAGTTCGCATGAACGGGTTGGTTCTTTTGTAAAATCTCTAATTCTTTTCTGAAAATAGGTGGGGCAATAGACCGTGAAAAGGCGATACGATCGATTAATTCACCTATTGCCGGATTGAGGTGGGGCCTTGATAAGGTGAAACGGGTAGTGTTGTCCGCGCCGGAAAAAGCCAACTCCTGCAAATGGCCACGAGATCCGGTTCGTCTATCAGGCATGGGTGGGTGAATACTAATTATGGCACCTAATCGATCTGTAATAAGGTTAGAAGTATGGGAGACATTACTAGTTTTTATTTTATTAAATAAATAATCACCTTCCTCTAAATCCCAATGCAGGGCGGGCACGGTATATTTATCCCATTGGTTGTATCCACTATCTTTTGCGCCGGCTAATTTTATGCCAAATTCCAGTGCCATTTTTTCGTAGCCTGCCAGTTTTAAGTCCTGC
>CACDBG010000027.1 GCA_902551155.1 uncultured Verrucomicrobiota bacterium
TGCGTAATAAAAAGAAAAGTTTGAGGCCCATCCAATACTTCCAACTCGTCGTCCCTTATAAGTGGCTCCATGGGCCTCGCAGCAATCTTCGATCAACGGTATATTTCGTTTGTTCAATTCATCCAGAAGCTCTTGTTCAAGAGCGTTATATCCCAATACATGTGTGAGAAAAACCGCTCGAGTTTGATCGTTTAGTTTTTCTAGGACCTGTGAAATATCCATCCCCAAAGTTTGAGGATTTATATCTACAAAAACTGGTTTTAAATTGGCGTGCAGTACGGAAGCGACGTCGCTTACCCATGTAAGAGTAGGGACTATAACTTCTCCTTCTCCTCTTAGTTGTTTTAAGGCAGCGATGGTTACTAGATTGGCTGCGGATCCGGAGTGGACAAAGATACTATGTTTTACGCCAAGCCATTTGCTCCATTCACGTTCGAAGGCTTTCACGTTTTCAGATTGTGTAAGGATTGGATCGTCTTGCTGAAGGAACTCCACCAAACAGTCGAGATCTTCCTTTATGATGTTGTTGCGCATCAATGGCCAAGGACCGATTTTCGTTTCAGGGGTAATGAAAGTCGTACTATTTTTCATTATAGTAGTCTCCGTATTCTACGAGAATAGTGCTTTTGCCATCGGTTCTTGTATGAGCTTTCTCGTATGCTGGAAAGATGTCTTTCGGGTCTTCGAGCCGGATAATCTCTACATTATTCAGCATTTTCTTATAAGCATCGGTGTAGTCTCCAATGTGTTGATGGCCTGGATGAAGAGGGCGTTCGGAACCAATACCTGTGCGAATTATAGCTTTGGGTTGATAGCCGCCTGCTGACATTTCGCTAAATTTATCGAGGTGATTTACTAGTTGATTCGTGGCCAATAAGAAAAAATTCCATCTAGGAAAGATGCTTACTGGGAGTTTACCTTGGAGTGCTAGACCGTTAGTCATGCCCATTTGCATATCTTCATCAACTGGGATTTCTACTTTTCTGTCTAGAGATATATCTTTGAGAGTATTACTCATCGCAGTACCAGCGTAGGCAACGGCCTGGCCAAGAAAAATAGCCGTTGGATCTTCGGCTAGATATTCCATCGATCTTTTTAGCTCATCGAAATATTTTTGTATTTTCATTTTTAAAATTGCACACGTTGCCCAGCTCCGGCGTGCGGGTATTTTGACTCATATTTATAGTAAGTAATGTAGGGGTCGTTTATCTCTTCATAAGTAAGTTTTTCGGTGTTCCAGGTTTGCCGCGTGTCGGTGCATACACTTTTTCCATTGTCTTCAATAACAAAATGAACCGGCAGTTTGTGGTTGCGCACGTACTTTATGCATTCGTGTGCAGCACCAGTTTCTGAGGTCATATCTCCTAAAAAGCACCAAACGCGTTCGTTTCCGCCATCGTTTTGAATTCCCATGCCGAGTCCTACAGCGATAGGGAGTACGCCAGTGACTATTGCCGAGCTTAAAATACGATATTTTGGAAAGTTTAGAGTTATAGAGTGACCGGCCATAATCTCAGCTTTCACTTCTTTGGGGGGGACGCCCTTAAGGAGGCACTGATAATGGCTGCGCCAGGAGCACAAAACCCAATCTTGAGGTCTTACTCGTTTAAATAATTTAATAATTTTATTTTCATTTCCGGAATAGAGATGAACAGGGGCTTTGATGTTTGCCGCGTTAAATTCTTCAGCAATGTCTTCCTCGAAAGCGATTAATTGTTCGGGAATGAACTTGGGTAAACCGCGCTTAGTTGATGGTTCGGATGCGGAAGTCTCTTTTTCTATGAGAATTGGAGTTGTCATAGGTTTAAGCAAAGTTTGGTACAGTTGAGGTCGTTGTAACGACTTCGTCTAACTCTCTGAATTTGGTTAAGTTACGGGATTTATTGTCTGCTTCGGCATCGGAATAGTCCTGATCCCGATCATAAAAAATGACCTGACTGCCGGCTTTTTCAAAACAGAAGGGAACGTGCAAGAGGTTGGAAAGTTTTTCTCTGACGGCTAATTGATTCTCTGGCGGAACAAATAGCAGCATAAAACCACCTCCCCCAGCACCAGTAATTTTTCCGCCTAAAGCACCCGCTTGCCTTGCTGCATCGTAGAGCTCTGTTATGGCGCAATTAGATATTTTATCACTAATAGCCTGTTTGGTTAACCATCCTTCATGTAGCAGTTCTCCAAATTCCCTGATGGGACCGCTTCCACACAAAATCGAAAGTGATTCCTCCACCATATCACGCAGAATCCGTAATTGACGGCGTTTGCTTTCAAGAGATTCCACGTATTGTCCGGCGACTTTGTCTGCGGTGCGCTTGATACCTGTGTAAAAGAGCATAAGGTGGGAGGTGAGTTCGTCCTGACGATTCGGAGGAATAATTACCGGTCGGACACTGATTTCTCCCGAGGTATGAAAGGAAATATGGTTGAATCCACCGTATGCTGCATTGACCTGATCTTGAGATCCGACATTCTCTTTGAGAATGTCTTGTTCAATCATGATGCTTTCATTGGCTAATTGCTCTTTGGTGGCCATGTGTCCTTGTAAGGCATGAAGAGCATTAAGTAGACCTACAGTGAACGAGGAACTACTTCCCATCCCGCTTCGTGCGGGCAAATCACCATCATGATGAATTTCAATACCTTTCTGGAGTTTTAGGAAATTTAGTGTGGCCCGAACCGAGGGATGCTCTATTTCTTCTATTTTGTTAGTGCTCTCAATTTGTGAGTAAACCACGCGAAATTGATGTTCAAAAAATGGTGGAAGGTAGCGGGCATTAATGTAGCAATATTTGTCTATAGTAGTGGATAGTACCGCACCACCATGTTCCCGATACCAGCCCGGATAATCCGTGCCTCCCCCAAACATGGAGATTCTAAACGGTGTGCGAGTAATAATCATTTTTCAGCTGTATATGTCCTGATTGAACTGGTTCTATTGGGTAGAAACATAATCCTACCCCGACCGAAAGCAGCACATCACATGCCATCTTTGGAAGGTTTTTTGTGGAAAATGAAAAAAACCAAAAAAAAGAGTATTTTTGGTTATAGGGCGTTAATTCAGGCGAAATGGGCCTGATTTTCAGAGATAAATGCCTCAGCCAAAGGCAAAGTTTCGGGGGTTCCGATATCGAGAAACGGACAATTCACTCGGTTTGCATTCAGTTTGATTCCCTGGCCAATAAGCTTTGGGAAGACATCCTTTTCCAAGCTTAATGGTCGTGAGTCAGGGAAGCTTTTTAAGATGGAATTTCTTAGGAGATAAACCCCGGCATTAATTTGACCTGCACCAGATTGTTTTTCATTAAAGTCGGTAATGCGGTTGGATTCGTTGATACGCACACTACCGTATCGAGTGGTATCCGGTACGGTTCGGGTCACTATAACTCCTTGAGCATCGTCCAAATCCGAATGAAGCAAATTGAGTTCGGGAAAAATCAAAGAATCGCCGTTTAGCACCAGCAATAGATTGGGTTCTCTTCCGATTTTACTAGCTGCGAAAGCCAAACCTCCTCCAGTGCCCATGGGTTCAGGTTCGTTAACACAACACACATTCATCTCTGTAACAGGCAAGGTGGAAAAGTGTTTCTCAAGAGCTTCTGCACGATATCCTGCCGAAATAATTATATCCCTAACGCCCTGTGCTTTGAGCCAGCGTATAATCCATTCAATGAAAGGTTTGCCATTCACTGGCATCATGGGTTTAGGTAAACCACCAAGTAAGTTCTTAATTCTCGTGCCGAATCCCCCGGCAAGAATGACTGCAGTGATGTTACCCAAGTCTGACATCAAACATTAGAGTAGATCGTATTGCGAATGATAGTGTAACCTTTGATCAGTTCTTGGATGCCTCGATCAAGATCCCATTCGGTTTCAAATCCAGTGTTCAGTAATCGCTGATTGGATACGATATAGTCACGCTTGTCAGGATCTTCCCCTACTTCAGCTTCAACAAAGACAAATTTAGGAAGGTGTGTCTGAATCTTTGTACATAGTTCCAACTTAGAGAGGTTGGCTTCCTCCAGTCCTGCGTTATAAGGCTGCCCTTTCATGGATTCAAAATTATTTATGGCATGTTCAAATACACGGGCAATATCACGAACATGGATATAGTTTCGTTTGAAGTGGCCCTCAAATATCAACAATGCACGATCGTTTACAGCCCGATAAACAAAGTCGTTTACCAGCAAGTCCAGTCGCATGCGCGGAGCCATGCCAAATACGGTGGCGAGGCGAAAACTAACACTGTTATTGCGGCTCAGAACTGCCTCCTCAGCGGCTACCTTCGTTTTCCCATAGAGTGTGATGGGGCGAAGAGGCGTTTCTTCTGTGCAAAATTTCCCCTCTTCACCTACACCATACCCACTGTTAGTGATTGGCATAATGATTCTTTGGTCGGGACTGGAAAGTTCGCATAGGGTTTTTACTGCCCCATGATTTACGCTTTCAGCTGCTTCCTTATCATCGTTACAAAGGGGTGCCCCCACT
Organism: uncultured Verrucomicrobiota bacterium; assembly: GCA_902551155.1. Taxonomy (GTDB): domain Bacteria; phylum Verrucomicrobiota; class Verrucomicrobiia; order Limisphaerales; family UBA1100; genus UBA1100. The sequence goes on from CACDBG010000027.1 coordinate 4,483, forward strand.
AGTGCAGCTAGCGGGATAATGATGTCGGCTTTTTTGAGTAACGGCTTCACTGTAGCTTGATCTCGACAGTCACCGCGAACGACTTGAAACCCTTCGTAATGGCAGCAGTCAGCCAGGCTGTTTTGTCGGAACATAAAATTGTCCAGCACGGTTACGTGGTGACCTTTACTGAGGAGATGGGGGGTCATGACCGAACCAAGGTAGCCGGCGCCTCCTGTAATGAGTATATTCATGTTATTTTTTGTTTAAAATTCGATTTGGTTGACGATTTCAGAGCCGATGGCAAGAGAGGCTGTTGCTGCCGGGCTGGGGGCGTTCAAGACATGTAATGTGTTGTTGCCTCGTGCAAAATGAAAATCCTGAACAAGGCCGCCTTCCGGCGACATGGCTTGGGCTCTAACTCCAGCACCGCCAGTGATCAGGTCCTCAGGCTGTACTGCAGGGACAAGTTTTTGTAGTTGTTTGCAAAAAAAGTTTTTACTCAAGGAGCTGCGTAATTCGTGCAGACACATCTTCGGGTATTTAACCGCAAACCGCCATAAACCAGGATAGGTTATTGCATCAAATAAGTCGTAGGGGTTGACATTGGTTTTTCGGTAGCCTTCTCTGGCAAATGCCAAAACTGCGTTAGGGCCAGCTTCAATTCCCCCATTAATGAGGCGTGTAAAATGCACTCCCAAAAAAGGAAATTCAGGGTTTGGCACAGGATAAATGAGGTGATTGACCAAATATTGGGATTCTTCTTTGAGCTTATAGTACTCCCCTCGGAAGGGTATGATTCGTAAGTCCCTTTTTTGACCTGTTAACTGATTTACTCGGTCGCAATGTAAACCGGCACAGTTAATGATCCATTTGGCATCAAAGTCGCCCGCCTGGGTTTCGACAGTCCATTGGTTACCTTCTATAAGGCCAGTTACTTTGGCATTTGTAATAACCTGACCACCCAATGATTCGATTTCCTTCACCAGAGCGCACACGACTGCTTCATAATTAACAATCCCTTCTTGGGGAACTTTTAGGGCGGCAATACCCCCTATGTGAGGTTCGATTTCCAGCATTTCTTCACGGCATAATTTTCTTAGTCCTGTTAAGCCATTTGCGAGGCCTCGCTCATAGAGATTGTTCATGCGGCTTACTTCCGCTTCATTGGTTGCGACAACTAGTTTTCCACAAATTTCGTGAGGAATATCGTTTTTCGTGCAAAATTCTGACATCTCGCGGATGCCTTCAACAGCGAGCTGGGCCTTGAGTGATCCGGGGGTGTAGTACAAGCCGCAATGGAGTACGCCGCTGTTATGCCCAGTTTGGTGTTGGCCTGGAGCTTCCTCTTTTTCCAGTACAGTAACTCTCGTTCCGGGGTGCTTGAGGAGGAGTTGACGGGCGGTGGCTAGTCCTACAATGCCGCCGCCGATGATTAAACTAGATGGTGCCCTCAAACTCCTAGCCTCCGGTCTCCTGTTAGCAGAATAAGGGGCTTTTGAAAAGACCGACCGGCCTGAGGTCCCGTTAGGGGCCTCACGGCCGGTGGTGTAACCCAACAATTTCCAACAAATTTTTTCCTGGTTGACGGTGCCGTCCATGGCTATGTCACCCTGAGGGTATAAAATAAAACGTTTATCGCAGAAGCTGCAGGGCAGCTTGCGGCAACTGGTTTGCTTGCGTAAGCATTTGCGTACCCGATTGCACCAGAATCTGGTAACGGGCATAGTTGGTGGCTTCAGTTGCCACATCCACGTCCGCCACACGACTGATTGCCGAGGAGAGGTTCTCCTTGGTAATCGAGAGCTGATCACTGGTGAAGTTTAGTCGGGATTGCACCGCACCCAACTGCGCACGGTCAACCGCGATCTGACTAATAGCTGTCTTTACATTATCGAGAGCGGTTCCCGCATTATTTGCAGTTAATAGATCAATGCCTGTTGTTATAGCTGCAGTGTATGGGGATCCTGAAGAATTTACACCAAGATCAATGGGAGGCATCTCAAAGGTAGCACCTTCTGAATCAACCGTTACGTTAATAGTGGCTGATCCAAACATAGATACCGCGTTATAATCCTTAGTTCGCGTGTTATTGACGTAATCTTGTAGCTGTTTAAATTCCTTTTGGTATAACTGCAAGTCACCCGAGGATTTCGTGCCGTCCTTCGCTAGCATGGCCAGCTCACCCATACGACGAAGGGCTTTATCCATCGTTTTCATAAAGCCGTCCTGGGTTTGGGTAAAGGATACCGCGTTGACAACATTACTCATGGCCGAGTCCAGACGTTTAATCTGGGCCCGTAGACGGGAGGTTACAGCCAAGCCTGCTGCATCGTCAGAGGGTTTAATGATTCGTGAACCGGAACTTAATCGGCTCAGTGATTTAGATAACTCCGTTTGACTAACATTCAAGTTGTTAGCCGTCTGGAGGGCTTCCATGTTGGTATTAATAACCATTGTTCGTTCCTTCTTTTCGTTTTATTTGTTGGTGGGTTTTAAAATCCGTTTTCGTTTATTAATTTTTAACTAGGAGCTTTGCTTTCATTTTGTCCACAGCTGAACCAGCCGCAGCTTGGTTGTTCTTTCTGATTTCTTCGTATATTTCGTGTCGTAAAACATTCACTTCCCGTGGTGCTTCAATGCCGATTCTGACATTGTCGCTGTCAATCCGGAGAACACTCACTGTTACGTTTCCGTTTATAACAATGCTTTCTTTCGGTTTTCTTGATAAGACCAACATGGGCTTAAATCTTTTCTATAAATCAAAATCTAGTTTCCCATGGGATGGGACAAGGATAAGGCCGCCGCATTGAGAGGAACGACCTGTCTGGCTCGACCGGTTTCCTTATGATAGACAATGGGGCCCTTTAAATTAATGGTTACCTTCTCATTAGCATGGTAAGTCGCGATACATAGTATCCCCGCATCGGAGGGGTCTTTTAGGTCTAATAAGACAACGTCATCATCGGCTATTTCTACGCCGTAATTGCCAACAGCCATTGCGGGCGGGATTACGAGAAAACTCTGGTCTGCATCAACGCCTTTAAGCCACTGATAGGGATGTAATTCATCATCTAAAATCAGCTCAAAGTCCTTGTTGGCTTCAAAACCAAGTAACCCTGATTCAAAGTGTAGCTTTAGACCCCGCTTCAGCTCTGGCGCTTCGGCAGGTTTGCTCTCGATCTCTATTTGATTATGTTCAATGGTCAGCATGGCGCGACAATCGTTTTGGCATATTCACAGCAATAGCCATGCCAACGGGGAACAACTTTAATAAAATGCTTTAAAAAATGAAAAAAACTAATAATTATTAAAATTAATCAATTAAAATTGATATTTAATCTAAAAAATAATAAATATAGTTTATTCAGAATTTATACGTATGGTAGTTTCTCCAATATGTATGGAGTCGCCCTCGCAAAGTTGGTGGTGGCCGGTAATTGCGGTCGCATTAACCTTGGTTCCATATCGACTACCCAAGTCCTCAATCCAACACGAACCGTCCTCATTTCGCCATAATTTTGCATGTTTACGGCTTACTGTGGTGTCTGGAGATAAGTCAATGTCTATGGTTAGCTCATTGTTTGGTCGACCCACCACCACCATTCCTTTGGCAAGTGACTTAACATGCCACTTACCTTGATATTGATAACTAATCTGCATTAGATCCGCTGGCATTTATTTCTCAAAATCATTGGCAAAAAGGCAAACCTTAAATAGAACCGTTTTGTGAGTTCGCCTGATACTCTGAATCCTGAGTTGCCATCGATGGCTGCGGGACAATTGGTTGGATCCGGCAGGTACACCTTGATAAGGATGCTAGCATTAGGTGGGAGCTGCCTTATTTGGCTGGCGCGCGACGAACGACTTGGGAATATCGTTGCTCTGAAGTTTTTGCAGCCTCACTTTGCTGATGATTTAAACATGCGATTGGAACTTCGCAAGGAAGCGGTTCAAAACAGAAGCTTGTCACATCAAAATATCGTACACCTCTACGACCTGTTTGAATCGCCCAATGAGGCCCCCTTTTTGGTAATGGAATATGTGGAAGGGGCTAGTTTACATACCATGCGCTTGGAATCTCAAAATCAGGCGTTTTCTTGGGAAAACTTACGTCCAATAGTGTTACAGTTGTGCAGTGCCCTGGATCATGCTCACGGCATGCAAATCATTCACCGAGACCTTAAACCTGCAAATATAATGGTTGATACTCAAGGGCGAGTTCGATTGGCCGATTTGGGTATTTCTGCTTCGCTAAATGATGCCTATACCGATTTACTAGGGTTACGTGATAATCGAGGCACGATGACTTTTATGAGTCCACAACAACTGGAGGGGAAACTTCCCTCGGTAAGTGATGATATTTATGCCTTGGGAGCGACGGTTTATGAGTTGCTCTGTGGCGTGCCACCGTTTCATTCCGGAGATATTCAGCATCAATTGCAGGAAGTTCCTCCACAACCTATTGAAGCTCGGCTGAAAGAAAAAAATATGCCTTGTGATACTCCTGTTGAGGTAAGTCAGATGATTATGAATTGTCTGCACAAGGATCCTGCTATTCGTCCAGCATCAATTCGTGCCGTGGCACATGTTATTGCCCCGCAGTCCGCTTCCGAGCCATTATTTATTACCCTTCCTCCTACCAATGTGACACGGACTGCAGGACTAGGCACAGCAAGTATTCCTAGAGCGCGGTTTTCCAAGGAATTTTACGTCGTAATCCTCATTTTATGCGCCTTATTGGTAATTGCCGTAATCACCCTTTGGACCGTTTTGAAGCAGTGAATTGTGCTAGAAAAAGGATCAACCGGCCGGGCCAGAAATCGGCCCGACCGGTTGTTTTGCTTCCCCCAACTGAAATGAAAACTCTAGGGGTATATTATTTATTTTACGTTATCTTAGGAGTTCAAGTGCAGTTTGGGGTAAATTATTAGCCTCGCGCAGCATCTGTGTACCTGATGCTACCAGAATTTGGCTGCGGGCATATCTAGTTGTTTCTTCAGCAACGTTGACGTCTGAAATACGGCTTTTCGCCTGGCTGAGGTTTTCCTTCGATGTAGATAATTGTGATAATGCAAATTCAACTCTGGACTGGGTTGCTCCTATGGATGTCCTTTCTTGTTGAAGATGTTCCAGTAATTTCTTTATTTTATCCAGAGTGGCTTTGGCATCGGCTGAGTTACTAATACTCAATTCAGACCCTGGAGCTTTAATCGCGTCGGTATATACCGCGCCACTTAAATCTACGGGCAGAATGGTTAGCAAGCTGCCGTTTTCATCAATTGACACGACTGAACTGGTTGCGTTATTGGCTATGGTCTTAAAAAGGTCAATGTCAGAGAACTGTTTATTTGCTGTGGCGGCGACAGCTTCGTTGAGTACATTAAATTCTTTCTGATATAGTGCCAAATCGTTAGCGCTTTTGGTTTCATCTTGGCTGAGCAATGCGAGTTCGCTCATACGAGTGAGGGCATCAGTAGCGGAGTTTATATACCCATCTTGTGTTTGGGTTAATGAAATTAAGCCGGATAGTCCGGTCATTACTGCGTTAATTCTGTTCAGTCTGGAGTCCATTCTGGAAGTCGTCGCTACAGCTGCTGAATCCTCGGATACATTTGTAATCTTTGAACCGGAGCTAAGTCTAGCCAGTGAATGCGAAAGGCTCTTCTGACTCGTTTGCAGATTGCCCGCAGTGCGTTGTGCTTCCACATTAGTGTTGATAACCATTTTTTATCTTTCTCAGTTTAAGGCCAACCTTTTCAGGAGGTGGGCAGCATCCTGCATGCCAAACGAATAATATGAATCGCTGAGTTTGAGTAAGAATTGGCATCCCCAACGCCCTGTTTGATTTAGTTTTAGAAAACTTAACGGGGAAAAACCATAATGTGAGCAAATTACACGAGTAGATTGACTATCCGGGATTTTGACTCATTTCCATGATTTACTGAAAAAATATTGATTTTAGTAAGTGCTGCTTCTCTGGATAGGTTTAGCACTTCTTCGGCAATGTTAGAATTAGTTATTCGATTCAAAGTTGCCTGAGTGTTCATATATTCGTTTTCAAGGCCAGCATTGACCGACTCCAACTCGGCTAAAGTTGATCCTACCAAGGAGCGATCTTGGTTAATTTTCTCGGCGGCTGCTGTAATGGTTTTTAGAGCGCTTTGTGCGGCTTCAGGCGTTTCAAGGCGGGTTGTTCCGGCCGTTATATTATTTATTTCAGGTGTGAAAAGATCGATCCCACTTACTTTTATCGGATTTTGTTTGGCAGAGATCGAGAGACTCAATTCTTTACCATCGAAGAGTTCTTTTCCGTTAAATTGAGTGGTCCGAATATCGTTAAAAGTTTCCTTTAATGCCTGAAATTCTCCTTGATAGAAGGCTCTTTGCTCATCATTTAGCGTGGCATCTTGTGCGCGAATAGCAAGGGCTCCCATTCTATTGAATACCTCTTGGGCGCCTTCTAGAAAACCGCTTTGGGTTTGGGTAAAGGATACCGTATTTGTAAGATTGCTCTTCGCCGTATCATATTGCGAGAGTTGGGCCCGCATACGGGTGGCAACGGCTAGTCCTGCTGCATCATCTTGAGGGGCGAGGATATGTGATCCACTCGCTAGTCGCCCTAAAGCTTGAGTAGATTGGTTGGAATGCCAGTTTAGCTGGTTAATAAATTGTGTATTTGAATCAACCTGCATTCGCTTGTCTTATTCAAGATATTGAGTATTTGGATTCTCGCAAGTTATTTCATTCGGGCTTGTTTGCAATGACAGGAACAGGATAGTTTCTCGACAGGAAAATGGAGAGAGGGGAAGCAAAAGAGATTAGTTGGGAGGAAGTGTTGGCTTTTGCTGGAATAGGGCAATGGTCCGAGGTAGCACGTCACTGTGAAAAGTTTATTGGGCATCCAAACTTCGGAGAAAATGCTATTCAGCTTCAATCTGAGGCATACATAGAAATGGGAGAGCCTAAGGTTGCCATTGAAAAGCTACAATCATTGCTGCAGCCAGGAAATATTTCTATATTAACTTTGCAACTTTTAGCTAGGGCACAGGAGGAGCAAGGGTTTCTGGGTAAAGCAAAGGAAGTTTTGGAGTTGGCTCTATCTGTAGAGAAATCTAGCGTCGATATATGGAAGCAATTGGGGGCGATTCATGTGAAGCAAGGTGCACAAGCGGAGGCGGCTAAATGCTACAAACGTGTTGTGGAGTTGGATCCTGAAAATATTGAGTCATGGAATAGTCTAGGGGCTGCGCAGGCCAATCAATCGGAATTCGAAAATGCGCTTAGCTCGTTCTCGAAAGCGCTTCTAATTAATCCAGATCATTATCTGGCAGGTGTGAACCGACTGTTTGTGCTGAACCGGAGAGCTCAGTTTGATGGAATTGCTGAGGAAGTAGATCGTTTAATCAAATTAAAAGATGGGGAAGATATTAGGCAAGTGGGCGCCTTATCGGCCCAACAGTGCTGTGATTGGGAGGGCTTTGATCGGCATTTTTCTGCTTTGGATAAAATGACCGAAGAGGCAATTGCGCAGAGGCGATGTCCGCGTGAACAGCCGGTGGCGGGAGCTACCTTCACAGATGACCCACAACGTAATAAGCGCCTTACACATGCTTGGGCTCAAGCGGCATGGAATAGTGTTTCTTCCCTCCATATTGGTTTTTCCCACCGGATTCAGTTAGGGCAGCCAAGGGTTCGTGTCGGTTATTTTTCCAGTGATTTTAGATTGCATCCCATATCACAGCAGACTCTCCCTTTGTTTGGTTTGCATAATCGAGAGAGATTCGAGGTTTTTGTTTACTCAACAGGAATAGATGATGGTAGTCCAATGCGTCAAAGAATTGTCAATGATTGTGATCACTTCGTGGATCTACGCCAGTCGGATACGTTAAGTGCTGCGCAAAAGATTTTTGATGATGAAATTGATGTTTTGGTCGATTTCAGTGGGCACACTGAAAGTAGTCGCATGGAGATTTGTGCGCTCCAACCAGCACCTGTTCAGGCAACCATGTTAAGTGCAACGGGTACAAATGGCGGAGGCTATTACGATTATGTGATTACTGATCCAATTGTATTTCCTGAATCAAGTAGAGTGGACTACGCCGAGACACCCGCATGGCTGGCGGGGTCTTTCTTTATCAATCATCGCGAAGAAGTTATTTCACAGAACAACATCAAGCGCTCTGATTATGGTCTGCCGGAGAATGTCTTTGTGTTTGGCACCTTTAACCAGTCATATAAAATTACACGGGAAGCTTTTATGATCTGGTTGCGGCTGCTCAGGGCGGTGCCCCGGTCGGTTTTGTGGATTGGGGCGGTCCCTTCAATAACTAAAGCTAATCTCCGGAGTTTTGCTGCTCAGCAGCAAGTCGATCCGGATCGATTAATTTTTGCTAAACTGGAAAACCGAAAAGATGATCACTTGCGGCGGTTGCAATTATTGGATTTGGGTTTGGATACTCTGGTTTTTAACGGACAAACAACTACTAAAGATTTGCTTTGGGCTGGAGTGCCAGTTGTGGCTTATTATGGAAGGCACGTTTGTTCCAGAGTAAGTGCTAGTCTGTTATGGTCGCTGGGGCTTAAGGATGAATTGGTTGCTCATACTTTGGTCGAATACGAAGAAACTGCACTTGCTCTTGCCCAAAATCCGGAGAAGCTTATAAGTATTCGAAAACGTCTTTGGAGTGCGCGTACGACTTCCTCTTTATTTGATATGTCAAAAATGGTTCGCCAGATGGAAGGGCTCTACGCTGGAATGGTGAACAGGCATAACTCAGGGAAAGAACACAACGTCCCTTTGGCGGTGGATGGTTCCGGGGTTATTCTCTCTGATTGATAAACAGTGTGTTGGCTGCTTCCAGAGTTTCTTTTGAGCCAATGTCTAGCCAATTTCCGGTTATACTAGAAGTGTGTACAGGTCTTTGTGGATAAAGCCATTGCACAAATCGTCCTGGTTGATCTGGGTTATTTCCTTCTGCTAGATAACGTGATATTTCAGGCAATATTTCCTTTGGATAATAGTAAAGGGCGATCCCAATCAAGGTGCTTTTGGGTTTAGTAGGTTTCTCGTCGAAGCTATTGATTTGGCCTGACTCATTGATGGTTACCACCCCATATTTTTTAGCTTCTTCAAGTGATCTTACATCAAACACGCCTAGAACAGGTTTTTTATGTTTCCTACAGTGATTCCCGAAGTTACTGAGGTCTCCAGTAAAAAGATTATCACCAGCGACAACAAGAATATCGTCAGCGATATTCTCTTGAGTTAAGACCAGATTTAAATCTCCGATTGCTCCAAGCCTGTCTTCATTGCTGGTAGTTCTGTCATTAATGACCTTTCCGCAAAAGTTGTGATGTGCTTGTGTGTATTCGGTTAGCCAATGATTGAACTGATCAGTAAACCTGTTGTTCGTGACTATGTAGGTTTCATCGATTACGCCAATGGCAGCAGTGCTGCTGATGACATGCTCGATCATTGGTCGATTTCCGACGTGAAGGAGTGGCTTGGGGGTGTTTTGTGTTAAAGGATATAAGCGCGTTGCGTAGCCAGCAGCTAGGATGATTTGCTTCATAATACGGTATGGAAAACTCCAGGAGCAGCGCGCTGGACCATTGCGCGTGTCTGAACTAGAACGTCTACGCTCGATTCGCATTCCAGCGCCTGTTGGGCGAGCTTTTGGGTTTCAGTATACTTCAGTTTTCTAATCAGATATTTAATCTGAGGGAGCATGGTTGGGGCTACGCTGAGTTCATCAACCCCCATTCCAACGAGTAAAGGGACAGCTGCAACATCGCCTGCCATTTCGCCGCATACTCCGGTCCAGATGTTATGTCGTTTGCCCGCATCGATTGTCATTTGCAACAGGCTTAGTAAGGCTGGGTGCGTTGGGTCATAGAGGTCGGCAACTTTTTCATTCAACCGGTCCACTGCCAGTGTGTATTGGATTAGATCATTGGTTCCAATGCTGAAAAATTTTGCACGGGCTCCAAGGGCGTTGGCTGTTAATACAGCCGATGGAATTTCAATCATGATGCCGACTTCGAGGTCTTTATCATAAGGGATGTTTTCTTCTCGCAATTCCCTTTTGCATTCTTCGAGTAACTCATTAGCTTCATCGAGTTCCTCAACGCCTGAAATCATCGGGTACATTAATTTTACGTTTCCCGCCGAGCTTGCTCGTAGGAGGGCGCGGAGTTGTGTGCGGAAAATATCTTTGCGAGCTAAACAAAAGCGAATGGCGCGCCACCCAAGGAATGGATTAGCTTCATCGGTTTCGCCGATGGCGTGGCTAATTTTATCGGCACCAATATCCAGCGTGCGAAAAATAACCGGTTCAGGTGCCAAAGCCTTGGCTACGCGATGATAGCTGACATATTGTTCTTCTTCATTTGGTAAAGCCTGACGGTCAAGGAACAGATATTCGGTGCGGAATAGGCCGATTCCTTGCGCTCCGCAGTCGAGCACCGCGGCTGTATCACTGATTTGTTCCACATTGGCCGAGAGCGTGATTTCCCGCCCATCAAGCGTGATTGCAGGAGCATTTTTAATTTCAGCCAGCTTTACTTGCAGGTCTTCTTGCTCCTTCTCTAGTTGGCCATACTCAAAAAGCGTTTGGTCTGAAGGGTTTACCACCAATACTCCATTGAATCCGTCCAACAGGACGTAATCATCAGTGTCTAGATTTTCGCTGGCATCCTTTAGGCCGACTACCGCAGGTATTCCAAGGGATCCGGCCATGATGGCGGTATGAGAGGTTTTGCCGCCGACATCGGTGGCAAAACCTTGTGCCAACTCGCGGTCCAGAGAGGCGGTTTGTGAAGGTGTTAGATCGTGACCTATCAGGATGTAAGGTTCAGTCAGGTGGGATAAGTCTTGAAGGTTGTGCTCGCAAAGATGACTGAGTACGCGGTTGGTTACGTCTCGAATGTCTGCAGCTCGTTCGCGCAGATATTCATCTTCAACTGATCCTAGGGCCTGGGCATATTTTTCAGCTACCGTATGGAATGCATAATCTACGTTTACATTTTCTGTTTGAGTAAAGCGTTTTACCTCATGAATCAGAGTTGAATCTTCTAGGACTAATAGGTGGGCGTCAAAAATGGCTGATTCGGATGAGCCAAGATTTTTTTCAACCTGGTTCTGTATGTCAGAAATTTCGCGGCGCGTATTTGCCAAAGCTGACTGCAGTCGGTCTAGTTCTGCGGGAAGTTCTGATTCTGGGATGTGTCGCCGGGGGGGTTCTTCATTTTGGTCGTGGTCTAATACCACAATGCGACCACGCACCACACCCGGGGAGACCCCGATACCACGAAAGATTTGTTCTTTTTTGTCCGGAGCACTGCTCACTACCGACATGATGATGATGGCTTTGTGGCCTGAACAAGCAAAATCGGCCATTTGCTTAAAACAGTGCTTAAAACAGGCGTGCCTTGGCAGTCATTTTTTTGCATGATTTGCCTATGGCTACCGGTCGCACAATCCATAATCTTGCATTAATTGGATTTATGGGGTGCGGAAAATCTACTGTCGGTCATATGGTGGCTAGGGATTTGAAGTTTAGTTTTGTGGACACTGATTCGCTGGTCGAGGAGCGAGCAGGGATATCAGTTGCGGAGATTTTTAGATCCGAGGGGGAGTCGGTTTTTCGGAAGTTAGAGAAGGAAGTCATTTCAGATCTGGCCGGAAAGCAGGAATTGGTAATAGCTACCGGTGGAGGTGCTGTTCTTAATCCGGAAAATTTTGAAAGTCTCAAGACGCATGCCTTACTGGTGTGTCTTTGGGCTAAGGCAGAGTCCATACACGAGAGAACCAAACATCAGAAACACCGTCCTCTGCTTCAAAGAGAAGATCCTTTGGGGGTTATTCGGCAGATGCTCACCGAGCGCGAGCCTTTTTATAAGCAGGCTGATGTGATTGTAAATACTGAGCTTCGCCCTCAACGTGAGGTTGTGGCTCAAGTGCGCCATCAGTTTGAAGAGTCAATAAAAGGCACTTCAGGATTTGCCAAGGATTGATCTTCCGATTCTTTTTTTTCTTTAAAAGCACGGACCGTCGCGGCCTGTGACCAGATTAGGGTGACTTTCAATATGATGAAGCCTATCACTCCCAGTGCCAAGATGGGTATGTTGTTGACTATTATTTCTTTTAGTTGATTTGACCCGCTCTCAAGGTCTGCGGGATCTCCATCGGCCAAATCGTACATGTTGGTCATGGTTTGAAAAAGCTTATAGCCCTGGTACAAACCGGGAACAATGAGCCCCCATGCTATTAAAGAAAAAAGGCTTAGCAAGGCTCCTTTGATCCAATCCTTGAGTATTAAAAGTCCGGCTCCGGGAACAATCATGTTTAACATGTAGCAAAGAAATTTCATGATTTTATTCCACGCCCTAGCAGTTGCTCATACACCACGGCATTTGTAGCAATCATAAGTGGGACAGCGATTAACCAGCCCAGACAACATAAAAGGATTCCAGCTAGATTGATGGCAATTAAGTAAAAGCTCAGACCGAGAAATTTTTTCCAACATTGGCGGGTTATTTTCCACGTTGCCTTAAAGGCTTCTAATGGATCCATTTTCCGGTCCATCACCAGAGGTATTGAAAGTCCAAGCATCTCTCCCAGAGTCATTGCAAGCAATATCAGGGGCACCATGGCCAAACTACAAAAGAGAACAATGAGGTATATTAGATTTTCCATTTCTTCCGGGTTACCACCACCGTTCCCTGAAATATATAATACGCCGAAAACAATTATTAAGGTTATGGGTATTAATAAAACTAAACTCAACAATCCAAGCGCTATTGTTAGAAAGAGATAGGTAAGGAAAAGCGGCCAAAAATCTCCCTTAAAACCAGCGAAAAGCTGGCTAATTTCGGCGGGTTCTCCTCGCAAACGTCGGAGAAAAATTAAATACATACCTCCGGCAATGGGGCCACCTATGATGAAGCCTCCAAAAGGGATTATCCCGGCAACCATGCTGACTCCCATCACACACAGATATGTCAGGATAAAGAGGCCCAAATTTTCCCGTGTTAATCGCCAGCCAAGGGCCAGAGCTTCCTTTACCGAAAAGGTCTGGGGACGGTCTGCTAACTCCTCGATTAGTTGTGCCTCAGTAAGTTGGGCAGTGGGCGAGGAAGTTGTTGAGGGTGAGTCGGATAATGTTGGAGGAGTGGGCGATCCAATCGCACGATCGAATAAATCCAAGTCACGCAGTCGTTGCCATTCCTTCTCGCCCTTTTCCTTGATACGGGTATCTCCGTTGGCACGGCCGCTTGTAATCCATTGAGTGACTTCAGCACCTGATACTGGCCCATATTCTTTTCCATCACCGCCGACTATAATATATTCCTTCATGGGTTTCGAAAGTGGTTTATCCTTTTGGCGCGTAAACAGTCTGATTCATACAACAATAAATATTCGAAGCATAGATCAAATAGTCGGGGAAATTCTAGTTTGCCTAGAAACCATTGGCAAACGAGGATCCGAATAGGCCGATTATACTGATGATATTGGCGGGGATGCCTAGTCCAAAACCAATCCAGCACCACAGTTTTGCTTTGTTAGAGCATTCTCTCGCTTCGGTGTAGTTTCCCATACGAATTAATCCATCGACTCGTGAGGCAAAAATAATGGCAGGGATGCCTAAAGGCATACAGCAAAAGAAAGTGATCAGGATGGCCTGAACCATATAGCTCGGGATGGGCTCATCGGTATGTTGATTGGTTGAAGTGCCTTGGTTGGTAGCATGCATTGATGATCCAATGGGTGCTGCACTTTCCAGTTCAGCTTGGAATTCCGGAAGGGTTCCCAGAGTCTGCCACTCATTACTGCCGACTTCCTTGATTCGAGAAGCGGCGTTTAGTCTGCCTTGAACGATCCACTCCACTACCTCTACCTCGACCTTTGGGCCGTACTCTCTCCCATCGCCGCCAATGACAATATACATGCTAATTTACTAATGTTTTATTTCGATACTCGACTACTGACTCGTCGCTAAGAAAGACATGATTCAGTATTCCAAGAATCAGATTTACTATATCACCTGCTAGAATACAGGCAATCTGGATGGAGGCTGTAATGCGCGTTCGCTTCAGGTGCTTACCCGGGTTCTTTCCGAATAAAAGAGCTCCTTGAATGATTGCGAATATGCCGCCAAAAAATGAAATGAAAGAGCCCGGAATCAAAAAGCAGCCGATACAAAAAGTGGATGTGATTCCCAATGCCTCGGTGAATCCGATGATTGTTGCAATAATACCGCCTATCAGGGTCATTGCTGCAATGGCCCTTACTTTTCTCGGCTTCTTTAGTTGTTTTTCAAGCAGGTTTGCCAGTTCCGGTATTTCTTGGATTGCCGTCCATGCCGATTCTTGATCGGTCCGTACCAGAGTAAGATGGTTGGCTTTCCCTGTTTCAATCCATCTGGCTAGGTCTTTTCTCGAAGCGGGTCCATATTCCTCTCCGTCTCCACCAATAATGGTATATTCGATAACGGGTGGCTGGGATGCATCTTCCTCCCCTTCCTGTTTATTGATTGTAGGTGATTTTTTTTTGCTGAGTGAAGTTTCACGAACCTCATCGGGGATTGGCGGCAGGTTTGGTTTTTCTTGCTTCTCTTTTTCCGAAGAAGTTGAGTCATTAGCTGAGCCGCTCATATGTAAATTGAATGGCTAGTCCGTTAATTTATTTTAATTAAATGCAGCTTTAACTTTCGGGTCAGCTAGTACCACGAGAGCCCAAATACCTGCACCCCAACCAATGGGACAGCAGCAGTTGCAAGTAATGCTGAGGATTGCTGCAGTCATTGAGAGACCGTAGGACTGGAGGTTTTTCATCTTAATTGAACCGAATAAAATAAGTCCTTGGATTACCAGGCCGATTATCGCGCCACCCACGCCGCCCACCAGATTGGCAATCAACTCAAATTGTTGCGCATCAGATATCCCTCCCCCTGAAGAGCCAGCAGCGGCTCCCATCAATCCGGTGCCGAATACACTTAAGCCTAAATTAAAAATATTGCCAACGATTCCTATAATTGCCATGACCATCATGAAGATGGCTGGTCCATTGACCTTTTGTTGGGCGGCTTGTGGGTTGATTGCTTGTTGAGGTTGGCCTGTCATGGGAGTTCCTGGGGGGGGGGATGTAAACCCAAGCTCAGGATAAGTGCTGGCAAGTTTCCATTCCCCTCCAGTCGTCTTAATGCTTGTATTGGCACTAAGTCTGTTTTCCGCCATGAACCTCTTAATTTGGTCGGTAGAGAAAGGGCCATATTCTTTGTTGTCCCCCCCTATAAAATGGTATTCTGATATATGGGTCGAAGCAGAGTTGTCTTTTTGCTGTGGTGGGCTGGTTACAGGCCCCTTTGGGCTCATCAGCTCAGGATAAGTGCTGGCGGGCTTCCATTCTCCTCCGGTCGTCTTAACACTTGTACTGGCGTTAAGACGGTTTTCTGCCATGAACTTCTTAATTTGGTCGGCAGAGAATGGGCCGTATTCTTTGTCGTCTCCTCCAATGAAATGGTATTCGGACATATGGATTGGGGTGAAACTATCTATAGTTTATTCTACTGACAATCATCAAAGATTAAATTTGGGTTCAGTTCCTTATGGCTAGAACGAGCATCACCAGAAGTACTAGGGAAATGGCTCCTAGTACTGATCCGATATAACCAGTAACCAATCCTCCGACAGCCAGGCCATGTCCCCCGATTTCTTCAGGTTGTTTGCTGATGGCATGCAAAGATCGGTGACCTAAGTAAGCTGCTGGCACTCCAAAAAAAAGTCCTAGAGGCTGAAAAATAATTGAAACAATGCCCAAGACCAGACTTGCGATGGCCAGACTATCTGTTTTGGGTGATTTTTTTAATGTGCGTACCCATGGCAGGCCGTGAAGAGGGCCGACAAACTCTGGGAATGAACCTAGTGGTTGCCAGGTGTCACTTCCACTTAAGCGGGTCATCGTGTAGCCATCAGCCCGCCCTTGTCGGATCCAATTATAAATCTCCTCGCCCGTTACCGGTCCATGGGCACGGTTGTCACCACCGATAATTTCGTAAGTGTTCAAGAATGTAGCTATTTAAAAACGCCAAGCATTGCGAGGATTATGCCAAGGGCAACGAGTGTTTCAAGTGCGCCTCCGATAATTGCAACCCAGCAATGGACCTGACCTTTGACTTCGGGGTGTTCCTTAGCGTTTTTGAGTCCCTTAAATCCTAAAACTACCACAGCGATTGAGTAGATGAACCCCACGCCCGGGATACACATCATAATCAGGCCGCCCACACTCATGTAGTAGCCAATAAGAGCATGTTTATTTTTGTAGGGAATTATTCCGCCAGTGGCATCCCCTTCAGGCTGTTGAGGTGCATTCATATATAATTTTTCATTGGATATGGGTTTCTACTGGTGTGATATGCGACCGGCAGTGTTCGTGCCATCGTCTTCGTATAGATCTAAATCCGTACGATTATCACATTTATAAACACAGAATCTCCCTCGGGAGAGGCGTTGGGCAGCCCTGATAACTTACACCTTAACACCACATAGTTTTATGGGCGAGGCTTAATTCTTATCTACGTCCTTTACTTGCGTTACCGGCGGAATTTTTAAATAAGAGAAAGGCTTGGTTGGAATATTGCGTACTATTCCGAAGAAAATAAAAAGTACGGCGATCACAATTAAAGGTCGATTGCATTCGGGTTGTGTTAGGGGTGTCGGCATTTGGCCTATCCGTCGCCACTCTAGAATCCATAAAACGAAAAGGTAGCCAAGAATTGGGAGTGATAATACGTAGCCCGGATGAAAGCGAAAGGCCTCCGTGATACGTCCGTTTGTGATTGCGTGTGTGGCCCGCAGGCCGCCGCAGCCGGGGCAGTCCCATCCAGTGGTTTGTTTAAATTGGCACTGTGGGTAATATCGTTTGTTTGTTACCGGTTCATATTGGGAGACAAAGCATATTGCACCCACTATTGCGAGCACAGCTGCCGGTGGCAGTAGTTTCCACCAGCCTTTACGTTTTGAGGGGAGACCCGGTTTGGGTAATTCAAGGATGGGCGGTTCTTTTCCCATTTTATGCGGAAAGTTCGGCGAGTTTTGCTGAGGCTTGTCCACTGTCAATTACTTCAGCGGCCAGCTCCATTCCAGTGCTAATGGAGTTAGCCTTATTTGCGACAAATAGTGCAGCTCCAGCATTAAGCAAAACAGCTTCACGTTTGGGTCCTTTTATTTCACGGGAGAGAATGGAGCGAATAATATGAGAATTTGTCGCCGCATCGCCACCTGCAAGATCTTCAAGGTTCGCTTTTGCGAGGGGTAGATCAAATGGGTTAAGGGTTGATGTGGTAAAGCCTCGATCCTGATAGAATTCGGCAATTGTGTTTTCACCTAAAGTGGAAAGTTCATCCATGCGCTTGTCCCCAACGCGACCGCTGACCACCATGCCTCGCCGAATACCGAGATTTTGTAAAACTTTAGCCATGGGGTCGGTAAGTTCGGCGCTCGGTACGCCAATGAGTTGGGCAGTAGGCTGGGCTGGGTTAAGTAATGGCCCCAAAAAATTAAAGAGTGTCCGCTGGCCAGCTTCCGCACAAAGTTTACGGGCAGGCATGATGTTTTTGAAGGCCGGGTGGTACAGAGGCGCAAAGAGAAAGGCAAAGCCATGTTTACTTAAGGCTAAGGCTGCGTCAGTCGGTGAAAGATCAGTTGGAATGCCCAGTGCTTCCAAAACATCGGCACTGCCACTCTTACTGGTGATGGCCCGGTTGCCGTGCTTGGCAACGGTGATGCCAGCGGCTGCACACACCAGAGCTACGGTAGTGGAAATATTAAATGTATGGAGTCCATCACCTCCGGTGCCGCAGACGTCCAGTATTTCGTCAGCGCGAGTGGCTTCATCCAAGGGGACTTTGGTGGCGCGATCGCGTAATTCTCCAGCGAAGGCGGCCAGTTCCTCATGTGATTCGCCTTTGTTGGCTAGAGCGGTAAGGAAATTTGCTTTTTCCTCCGCGGAAATCTCCTCGCTGGTAATATGCTTCACAGCTTCAACAACTTGTTCGTTCGATAAATCGGTTCCCGTAAGCAAT
>CACDBG010000028.1 GCA_902551155.1 uncultured Verrucomicrobiota bacterium
TACATGAGGCATTATCAAACATTGATCTCAGTCAGGGTATTGATGAGCTGCACGAGGCAATGACTAAGACACGGAGTAAGCAGATTCGAAAAAAGTTGGCTAAGCGGATAAAGTTGTTTCAGGGATTTAAAGAATCTGGTACTCGCCCCGAATGGATGGTTCTTACAGTTTTGCCAGTAATTCCACCTGACTTGCGTCCGCTGGTGCCACTTGAAGGAGGGCGTTTTGCGACTTCGGATTTGAACGATCTCTATCGCCGTGTAATTAACCGTAATAATCGGTTAAGAAATTTGATGCAGTTAAAGACGCCTGAGGTGATTATTCGAAATGAAAAACGAATGCTTCAAGAAGCTGTGGACGCACTTTTCGATAATGGCCG
The DNA here is from genome assembly GCA_902551155.1 of uncultured Verrucomicrobiota bacterium. Lineage (GTDB taxonomy): Bacteria > Verrucomicrobiota > Verrucomicrobiia > Limisphaerales > UBA1100 > UBA1100. The sequence goes on from CACDBG010000028.1 coordinate 380, forward strand.
TCATGGTCGTGCTGTGACTGGTGCTGGAAATCGCGCTCTAAAATCACTTTCGGATATGCTTAAGGGTAAAGGAGGACGGTTTAGGCAGAATCTCTTGGGTAAGCGCGTTGATTATTCAGGCCGATCAGTAATTGTTATTGGGCCAGAGCTAAAACTTAACCAATGCGGGTTGCCCAAGAAGATGGCTTTGGTTTTGTTTGAGCCTTTCATTATTCGGCGACTTAAGGAGTTAGGATATGTTCATACGGTAAGATCAGCTAAGAAATTGATCGAACGCCAGACGCCTGAGGTTTGGGATGTGCTTGAGGAAGTCACCAAGGGCCACCCTGTGATGCTTAACCGTGCTCCGACTTTGCACCGGCTCTCAGTTCAGGCGTTTGAACCAGTGCTTATTGAGGGTTCTGCTATCCGGGTACATCCGCTGGTATGCACCGCCTATAATGCCGATTTTGATGGTGATCAAATGGCCGTACATGTGCCGCTTTCAGTTGAAGCTCAAATGGAAGCACGTCTCTTAATGTTGGCTCCAAATAATATTTTCAGTCCTTCAAGCGGTAAGCCAATTATGACCCCGACGCAGGATATTACTCTCGGTTGTTACTATCTCACGGCAGAACCGCGGCGACTATCTGGCAAAAAGGCAAAGGAGGAAGGGCGTATTCCTTTGTTTGCGAATGCCGATGAGGTGTTTTTTGCTTTAGATGAAGGAGAAATAAATCACCATTCGCGTATTCATTTGGCTAATCCGGATCGTGGTAAAGAGACGATTTACGGTGATGCAGAGTCCGTCGTCATAACCACGACAGCAGGTCGAGTAGCCTTTAGTGAGATTTGGCCAGAAGAACTCGGCTTCCCAAATTTTGAGGTAGCCAAAGGTAAGCTAGGTGAGCTTATCGGTGATTCTTACAAGTTTGCTGGGCAGAAGAAAACTGTAGTTGCACTGGACAGGCTCAAGGAGCTTGGCTTCAAGGAGGCAACCAAGGCAGGAGCTTCTATTGGAATTGATGACATGATTATTCCAGATGAAAAGAATCAGGAAATCAAGGCTGCTCAGAAGGAGATTGATGATGTTGAAAAACAATATCGAAAGGGAGTGATTACTCCGGGCGAACGGTACAATAAAATCATTGATATATGGACGCATGCTACTGACCGGATCTCCAATGTGATGTTGGAAACACTCGAAACCAACCAAGGTAAAGATGAGTATAATCCCGTTGCTCTTATGGTTGATTCTGGTGCGAGAGGAAATCGTCAGCAGGTGCGTCAGTTGGCGGGGGTACGGGGTTTAATGGCCAAGCCCAGTGGTGATATTATTGAGAAGCCAATACTCTCCAACTTCCGTGAAGGACTGACTGTTTTGGAGTATTTTATTTCAACTCACGGGGCTCGAAAAGGACTTGCTGACACTGCATTGAAGACGGCTGACTCCGGTTACATGACCCGCAAGCTTGTTGATGTTGCGCAGGATGTAATAATTCGTGAATACGATTGTGGCACCAGCAATGGCATTTGGATGGAAGCAATATACGAGGGGGAAGAAGAGGTCGTGCATTTGGCAGATCGGTTGATTGGCCGACACTCTTGTGACGATATAGTTAACCCTTTCAACCCTGATGAACTATTTGTTCGAGCAGGGGAAGAGATAGATGAAAATAAAGCTGCGGCGATTGAAGATGCTAATATAGAAAAGGTAAAAGTGCGTTCTGTGCTTACCTGTGAAACTCGCAATGGGGTTTGTGCTTGTTGTTACGGGCGTAATTTGGCGACGGGTAAAATTGCGGAACATGGACAAGCGGTTGGTATTATCGCTGCGCAATCGATTGGCGAGCCGGGTACTCAGTTGACTATGCGTACCTTTCACATTGGTGGTACTGCTTCCTCGGTATTCAAACAACCAGAAATCAAGGCAAAGGAAGGTGGTATGGTGAAATATGAGGGTCTACGAATTGTAGATCTTGATGATGGTAGCCATATTGTTCTCAATAAAAACGGGCGGGTAAGCATTCATGACCCCGAGTCCACCGCACAAATTGATGATTACGATGTACCCATAGGAGCTGTGATTTCAGTTGCCGATGGAGATAAAGTTAAAAAAGGGGCAAACCTTTGTTCAGTGGGATCCCTACAATGTGCCAATTCTATCTGAAAAGGGTGGAAAGATAGTCTTTCACGATATAATTGAAGGAGTGACCATGGACCACGATTTGGATCCGGCTACTGGTCAGGAATCGATGGTAATTATAGAGCACAAGGAGGACTTACATCCTCAGGTGATTATTGAGGATAAGTCGGGTCATGCAGTTGCGAATTACCCCATTCCCGCAGGAGCCCACATCACAGTAGGTGAAAATGACAAAATTGCCCCTGGTACTCTTTTAGCAAAAACTCCGCGCAAAACCTCTAAAACAAAGGATATTACTGGAGGTCTGCCGCGGGTGTCTGAGCTCTTTGAAGCTCGTCAACCTAAAGACGCAGCGGAAATTGCAAAAACTGATGGAGTGGTAGATTTTGGTCCGATTGTTCGAGGCAAACGTTCGTTGATTCTCACCAATCAAGAAACAGGTGAGGAAGAAGAGCATCTTGTGCCTATCGGTAAACATTGCATCGTGTTCAAGGGGGATGTCGTTAAAAAAGGCCAGCAATTGACTGAAGGACCACTGCTGCCTCATGATATACTGGACATTTTGGGTGTGCATGAGTTGCAGGCCTTTCTAGTGAACGAAGTGCAAGAGGTTTATCGACTACAAGGTGTGACGATTAACGATAAGCACATTGAAATGATTGTAAGGCAAATGCTCCGAAAAGTTCGGATTACAGAAGGCGGCGATACAACATTCCTATGGGGAGAGCAGGTTGATAAGGTTGCTTTCGAAATAGAGAATGAGCGAATCGAATCGATGGGAGGACAACCCGCAGAGGCTTCGCCGGTGCTGTTAGGCATTACAAAGGCATCGGTGGAAACGGAAAGTTTTCTATCCGCGGCTTCATTCCAGGATACCACCCGAGTTCTTACTGAAGCGGCAACTCTTGGTAAAAAAGATAGTTTACACGGTTTTAAAGAAAATGTGATTATGGGTCATATTATTCCCGCGGGAACGGGTTTTGAGGGTCATAGAAAGCTTGAATTGAAGCCGTTGGTCGATCCAGTGGAGATGGAAGATGATGGCAACTTGCTTCTTGCCCCTGAGCCTGAGGTGAACGAGCCTAATCCTCTGGTAGGTTGAGAGCTCTAAATCCATACTTAAGGAACTTTTTCCGAAAAAAGTAAGAAAACTTGTTGCACTGGGGATAACCTTTGGTAATATCCCGCCCCCGTTTGCCTAAAATAGCGTGCTAAACGCGCTTTTTTGCAAGGTATTTAATACAAAATGCCAACCATTAACCAGTTGATTCGCAAAGGGCGAAAGAAGATGAAGGAGAAGTCAACTTCTCCAGCCCTTAAGTCATGCCCTTTTAGACAAGGGGTTTGCCTGATGGTCTATACACGGACGCCTAAGAAGCCTAACTCTGCAATGCGTAAGGTAGCAAAGGTGCGCCTAACTACTGGCCATGAGGTTATAGCCTATATTCCAGATGAGGGACATAATTTGCAGGAGCACAGTATTGTTTTGGTGCGGGGAGGTCGGGTGAAGGATTTACCCGGAGTTCGTTATCACGTTGTTCGTGGACAACGTGATGCACAAGGTGTGGAAAAACGACGCGTGAGCCGTTCCAAGTACGGTGTCAAACGCCCAAAATAATCCATAAAAACTTTTAATAATGTCACGAAGACGTAGAGCAGTTAAGCGCGAGATTTATCCGGATGTTCAGTTTGGAAGCCGGTTAGTGGGCCGTTTGGTGAATACAGTGATGAAATGCGGCAAGCGCAGCGTGGCGCAACGTGTTGTTTACAGTGCCTTTGATCAGATTGTTGAAAATAACGAAGGAGTAACAGCATTAGAAATTTTGGAAGGTGCAGTGAATAACGCAAAGCCTCGGCTTGAGGTTAAAAGTCGTCGTGTGGGTGGGGCTACTTATCAGGTTCCCATGGAAGTAAGCGGTGAGAGATCGGAGGCTCTGGCTCTTCGTTGGATTGTATCTTTTGCTAAAAGCCGCAAGGGCTCTGCCATGAGTAATGCGTTGGCCAAGGAAATCATGGAAGCTTATCAGGGGGAAGGTAGCACGATACGTCGACGAGACGAAGTCCACCGGATGGCTCAGGCCAACAAGGCCTTTGCACATTTTAGGTGGTAGGACAATTTATATTTGGATTCGCTCCGAGCGACGACAGTCTCGGGGCGTTTTTGGTAGATTAGAGAAGATGGAAGCGACAGTTGAAACAGCAACCAGTGAAGTGAACTCGCCTAACCGTGAGTATACATTGGAGCGTACTCGGAATATTGGTATAGCCGCACACATTGATGCGGGTAAAACCACTACCACCGAGCGTATTCTATTTTACACGGGTCTCTGTCATAAGATTGGCGAGGTGCATGACGGTAACACTGTGACCGATTGGATGGAGCAAGAGCGTGAGCGTGGCATCACCATTACTTCTGCAGCTACTACTTGTTTTTGGAAGCAGGCTGAAGACGGCACTACCAAGTTGTGGCCTGAGGTAGCCCACCGCGTTAACATTATAGATACTCCCGGCCATGTTGATTTTACCGCTGAGGTGGAGCGTTCCATGCGTGTGCTTGACGGGGCGGTAGCTGTATTTTGTGGAGTTGCAGGCGTGCAGCCCCAATCAGAAACTGTTTGGCGCCAAGCCACCAAATACAATGTGCCTCGAATTGCTTTTGTTAACAAGATGGATCGTACCGGTGCTGACTTTAAGAATGTGGTTGCTGAAATGCGCGAACGTCTTGGAGCTCCAGCTTTTCCCGTGGGGATTCCAATTGGTGCGGAAGAAGATCTCAGAGGCGTGATCGATGTAGTTAATCAAAAGGCGCTGATTTATGACGCATCGGATGATTTTGGGTCTAAGATATTAATCGAGGAAATTCCGGAGGACCTTAAGGCTGAGGCGGAAGCTGCCCTGGCCGAGCTAGTTGAAGCGGTCGGTGATCGAGATGATCATGTGATGACCTTACTGCTGGACGAAAAGCCTGTAGATGAGGTGACTCTCAAGCAAGCAATCCGCCGACTGACTATTGCTGGTGAATTTGTGCCTGTTCTTGGCGGATCAGCTTTCAAAAATAAAGGGGTTCAACCCCTAGTTGATGCTGTGGTTGATTATCTTCCTTCGCCGCTTGATGTGAACGTGCAAACGGGGGCTAGTCCAGATGGCGAGGGCGAAGAAACCGAATTTCCGGCTGATGATAACGGCAATTTTTGCTCTCTTGCTTTTAAGCTTTGGACTGATCCATTTGCGGGAAAATTAGTGTTTTTTAGAGTATACAGCGGGCAGATCAGTAAAGGGCAAATGATCTATAATCCGCGTACTCGCAAAAAGGAACGGGTAAACCGGATCATGATGATTCAAGCCGATAAACAGGAGAATGTGGAAACGGTTTATGCGGGCGACATCGCCGCGTTGGTAGGTATCCGTAATATTACCACAGGTGATACGCTTTGTACGCCTGATATTGATGTGTGCCTTGAGCCTCCGACTTTTCCTGAACCTGTGATATCCATGGCTATTGAGCCCAATACCAAGGCTGATCAGGAAAAAATGAGTGCAGGCTTGCAAGCACTGGCTGAAGAAGATCCCACTTTTAATTGCTATACAGATCAGGAAACGGGCCAGACGCTGATAGCAGGGATGGGTGAGTTGCATCTTGAAATCATAAGAGATCGCCTTTTCCGTGAGTTTAAGGTTGAGGCTGAATCGGGAGCTCCTCAGATTGCTTATCGTGAAACTATAACGAAAAGTTCTGAAGGCAGGGGATTGTTTAAGAAACAATCCGGAGGCCGCGGTCAGTATGGTGATGCTACAATTAAAATCGAACCTAATGAACGCGGGGGTGGTATTGAAATCGAAAATAAGATTGTAGGTGGTGTTATTCCACGTGAGTACATTCCGGCGGTTGAAAAAGGCATTCGGGAAACCATCCAAGGCGGAGTTTTGGCTGGATACGAGCTGATTGATATAAAAGTGCAGATTGTGGACGGGTCTTATCATGAAGTAGACTCAAGCGAAATAGCATTTAAGATGTCTGGAATACTGGCAATGAAAGAGGCTGTAAATAAAGCGAAAGCCGTTTTGCTGGAGCCGGTAATGAAGGTGGAAGCGACTACTCCTGGAGAATATCAAGGTGATATAATTGGCGATATGAATCGTCGTCGTGGAGTGGTGGAAGGCATAGACTCTAAAAATTCAGGTACGGTAATCACTGCGCAAATTCCGTTAGCAACGATGTTTGGGTATGCGACTGATATACGTTCTCTATCAAGTGGTCGTGCCTCGTATTCGATGGAGCCTGATTCATTTGAACAAGTGCCTCAATCAATTGCGGACGAGATTTTAGATAAGGATAGCAAGTAGGAGAAAAGAATGGCTGCAGGACAACAGATTCGAATTAGGCTTAAGGGTTATGATCACCGAGTGCTCGATAAGTCATCGACTGAAATTGTGGATACCGTCAAGCGTACTGGCAGTCGTGTTGCAGGGCCTATTCCCCTGCCAACACGACGTGAGCGATTCACAATGACTCGATCTCCTCACGTGGATAAAAAGAGTCAGGAGACGTTTGAGCAGCGGACGCATAAGAGAATGATTGATATTTTGCAACCAACTCCAGCAACAGTTGATGAACTAAAGAAACTTAACCTACCAGCTGGGGTAGACATAAACATAAAGATTTTCTAGTGGCATGATCGGTCTAATAGGAAAAAAACTTGGGCAAACTCGCGTGTACGATGAGAGCGGTAATGCTGTGTGTGTCACAGTTGTTCAAGCTGGACCGAATCGGGTCTTACAGGTGAAAAAATCCGAGGGCAATGACGGATATAACGCGGTACAGTTGGGGTATGATGATCAGGATAAAACGTCTCGGGTCACCAAGCCACTTCAGGGCCACATGAGTAAACATGGTGGTCATGTGACCAAGCAGGTCAAAGAATTCCGCGATTTTACACTCGAGGTTAATACGGGAGATACTGTTCCGGTAACAGTATTCGAGCCGGGTGATTACGTGGACGCTATTGCTGATACCAAGGGCCGAGGTTTTCAAGGTGTGGTTAAGCGTTGGAATTTTGGGGGTGGGCCTAAGACTCACGGTCAAAAAGGATTCTTTCGTCGGCCGGGAGGAATCGGTGCCTGCGCGACCCCTGGTTGGGTGGTCAAAGGGAAGAAGATGCCGGGTCATATGGGGCAGGAACGGCGTACTGTGCAAAATCTGAAAGTTGTTCAGGTGCGCGAAGAGGATAATGTGCTTTTAATCAAGGGGGCAATCCCAGGGGCTAAGGGTGATTATGTCTTAATTCGAGAATCTAAAAAGCGTCCGAAGGCGGCAAAGTCATAGTAAGGGATTAAGAGATGGAACTTGATGTTAAAACACTTTCGGGGGGCGATTCAGGCAAGATTGCCGTTGGTTTTGAATTTGTTGAGGAAGGCAGAGGAAATCAAGCCGTTCATGATACTGTGGTTGCCTATATGGCTGCACAACGTCATGGCACAGCAAAGACCAAGGATAGAGGTGAAGTCAGTGGCACAGGCAAAAAACCCTGGAGGCAAAAAGGTACAGGTAGAGCACGGACTGGCTCTCGTCGTACGAATATATTTACAGGAGGAGGCGTGACTCATGGGCCACGCCCGCGTGATTACACCAAGAAGGTTAATTCCAAGACTCGTCAGCTTGCTTTACGTAAAGCGCTTAGTGAACGAATTAAGGATGGAGAAGTGGTTGTGGTCGACAATCTTAAACTCGAATCTCACAAGACCAGGGATTTGCACGCGCAAATTGAAGCGCTTGCTCCAAAGGGTACGGTCCTGCTCGTCACTGGCGAAGCCGACCGTAACCTTTCCTTGGCAGCTCGGAATATTCCATTAGTTCAATTGGTAGAGGCTGAGGGTTTGAATACCTATGAAGTTCTGAAGCCCGATGTCATAATTATTTCTAAAGACGGACTGCAAAAAATTGCTGCTCGGCTTAATCCAAAGGAGGTCCAGTGAATTCATTTACGATAATTAAGGGTTTGCATGACTCCGAAAAAACTCAGCATTTGAAGGACCTTTTTGTATTCCGTCAAACCAGAGGGATGAAAGAGGATGTGCTACACAAGTATACCTTGCGAGTGGATACCCGTGCTAATAAGCATCAGATACGTCATGCGGTTGAGGAGCTTTTTCCTAAGGTAAAAGTGATTTCGGTTAATACGGCCACAGTAAAAGGTAAAGCCAAGCGAGCCCGTACAAAGGTGGCTGGATATACGTCTGACTGGAAGAAAGCGGTGATAACTTTGAAGGAAGGGGAAATCGAACTCTTATAAAAGAGAAGGAGAATTTGTCATGCCTATTCGTTCCTACAAACCCGTAACTCCATCTCAGCGCTATATTAAGCGCTCCACCTTTGAGGAAGTCACCAAGACTAAGCCCGAGAAGGCACTGGTTAAGATCAAGAAGAAGACCGGTGGCCGCAACAGTGATGGTCACATCACCATGCGGGGTCTCGGTGGCGGCGCGAAGCAGAAGATTCGCAACGTGGATTTTCGTCGTCGTTTCGCACGTGATAAGTATGGATCGAATGCTACCGTAGAAGGAAAAGTTGCTGCCATAGAGTATGATCCAATTCGTTCGGCAAGGATTGCGCTTGTGGAGTATGTTGGCAGTGAGAAACGTTATATTTTAGCTGCCAAAGGAATGGAAGTAGGGGCTAAGATTTATAGCGGACCGGACGCTGAACCGGAGCCTGGTAATGCCTTGCCGTTAAGTAACATTCCTCCAGGTACTCCTATTCATAATATAGAACTTACCAAGGGAAAAGGCGGCCAGATTGTTAGATCAGCAGGAACTTCGGCTACTGTGATGGCCACCGACAAGGATTATGCTCAGATCAAGCTTCCCTCCGGTGAAATCCGGCGTGTTAATGCGGCTTGTTGGGCGACTGTCGGTGTAGTGGGTAATGCTGACCATGAAAAACAGGTGATCGGTAAGGCTGGAAATACCCGCCATCGGGGAAGACGTGGTATTACACGTGCGGTTGCTAAAAATCCAGTGGATCATCCCATGGGTGGAGGTGAGGCGAAGTCCTCTGGCGGAGGTCATCCGGTGACTCCTTGGGGAGTAATTACCAAAGGGAAAAAGACTCGTTCTAAAAAGAAGTACTCAAATAAATTTATTCTCGTTCGTCGTGATGGTCGACCAATGAAACGAAAGTAAGTAAGCTATGGCACGTTCAATAAAAAAAGGGTTTTATACGGATCTGAAACTCCGTAACAAAGCGATGAAGGCCAAGGAAGCTGGATCATCAAAGCCAATTAAGACTTGGTCGCGACGCAGTACTATTATGCCTGAATTTGTTGGGCTTACTTTTAATGTGCATAATGGAAAGGCATTTTTGCCAGTTTACGTGAGTGAAAATATGGTTGGTCATAAACTGGGAGAGTTCTCTCCCACTAGACAATTTAAAGGTCACAGCGCGCATGTGAAACGGGAGGTTAAGTAGTATGAATATCACTTCAACCAGCCGAAATGTGCGGATGTCACCAAAAAAAGTTCGTGAGGTGACTCGCCAGATATCGGGTTTGCCAGTGGCTCGAGCAAAAGCATTGCTGGCCAATATTCCGCGTAAGTCAGCACAGCTTGTAGCAAAGACACTCGATACCGCCATTGCTGACGCAGAGCATATTAGAGCTGAGTGGAAGGAAACGGATATACAAAACAGAGTGGCCGAAATTAAGGAAAAGATTAATAATAAAACGACCGACAAGGGAACTTTGGCGCGGAAGTACCGTCACTTGAAGTCGGAATTGGAGCGACTGGAGGAGTATCTGGATTCGGATAACAAATTATCTTCTGAATCTCTTTTTATCAAAGAGGCTATGGCTGGAGCAGGCACCCCATTGCGTCGCTGGCGCACCCGTGCGAGAGGTGGTGGCACGCCGATAATCAAGCGCACAAGTCACATCCGTATTACACTTTCTGACGAATAAAAATTATGGGAAATAAAACCAATCCAATTGGACTTCGCTTGGCAGTTAACAAGGACTGGGCATCCAAGTGGTATTCGGACAAAAAGGACTTTGCCGATTACTTAGCTGAAGATCGTGCTATCCGTAAGCTGTTAAAGAGCAAGCTTTCGGGTGCCGCAGTGACAAAGATTTTAATAGAGAGAGCAACGCAGCGAGTGCGCATCAAGATTCTAACTGCGCGTCCGGGAGTTGTGATTGGTCGTCGTGGCACGGAGATAGATAAAATTAAGGAGCAGTTGGCTCGTATGACTGGAAAAGAAGTCTACGTTGATATTCAGGAAATTCGTAAGCCTGAGATAGATGCCCAGTTAGTTGCTGAGAATGTTGCTCAACAGCTTGAGCGCCGAATCGCTTTTCGTCGTGCCCTCAAACGTGCTGTACAGATGGCCATGGACTTTGGGGCTGAAGGTGTTCGCATCCGTTGTTCCGGTCGTCTGGGTGGCTCGGAGATAGCTCGAACTGAACAGTATTTAGAAGGCCGAGTGCCGCTTCATACCCTACGAGCTAATATTGATTATGGTTTTACAGAAGCTAAGACCAAAGCCGGCATTCTTGGTATTAAGTGCTGGGTTTGTACAGGTGAAGACAAGCCTTCAAATCGGGCAGAAGAAGTAATTGAAACCGGTGCGGTCGAAAGTAAATAAACCAGCGAAAGAAAGCGATCCATGGCAAGTGTAATTCCAGCTCGAGTAAAATATCGTAAGATGCACCGAGGTAGTCGTGCGGGCATAGCCTGGAAGGGTTCTGATGTATCTTTTGGTGAATATGGTTTGCAGGCTTTGGATCGAGCTTGGATTACTACTCGTCAAATTGAAGCATGTCGCCAGACTATTACGCGTAAAATGAAACGTCGGGGGAAAGTTTGGATTCGGATTTTTCCCCAGAAATCATATACCAAAAAACCTTTGGAAGTAAGGATGGGAAAGGGCAAAGCGGCGGTTGAAGGCTGGGTGGCTGTGGTTCGTCCGGCTAATATGCTCTTTGAGATCTCCGGAGTAAGTGAAGGATTGGCAAAGGAAGCGTTGGCTCTAGCTGCAGCCAAATTGCCAATAAAAACAAGAATGATTAAACGTTAGCTATGAAGATGAGTGAAATAAAAGAAATGCCTCCAGTTGAGCTACTTTCAAAGGGCCGCGAGCTAAGGCAGGAGCTTTTCAATCTAAATCTTCAGAAATCGATAGGGACCTTGGAAAAGCCACATCGAATTCGGCAGTTACGGAAGGATATAGCCCGGGTTGAGACAGCATTGAAGGCTAAGAGGCAGGAACCTCCAAAGGGTTCGTGAACTGATAACGAAGAATGAGCGAAGAAAAGGAAAAACACCGCAAACAGCGCCTGGGAGAAGTTGTTTCTAACAACGCCGACAAAACTATTGTAGTTAAGGTAAAACGACGCCTTCGACATCCACTTTATAAGAAGGTTGTCACGCGTTATAAAAAGTTTTATGCCCACGATGAGCAGAATGCTGCAAAGGTTGGAGATGCGGTTCGGATTCAGGAATGCCGCCCTCTTTCTAAACTTAAACGTTGGGAGTTGGTTGAGGTCGTCGGTGGTTAACTAGTAAATTTGAAACATGTTACAATTACGTTCAATTTGTGATGTTGCCGATAATACCGGTGCAAAGCGTGCGGCAATAATTGGTGTTCTCGGAGAAGCCAAGCGCTTTGGTGAAATCGGTGATATTGTAAAGGCGCACATCAAAGAAGCAGCCCCTGATGGTACTGTGAAAAAAAGTGAAGTCGTAGACGCTGTGGTGGTTCGCACGCGAAAAGCCGTTCGGCGAACTGACGGTTCCTATTTGCGTTTTGATAATAATGCTGTGGTGATTATTGACAAAGAAGGAGCTCCTCGGGGGACCCGTATCTTTGGCCCCGTGGCCCGCGAACTGCGTGAACAGAAGAAGTTTATGAAAATCATTTCCCTTGCTCCGGAAGTCCTGTGATGAGTGTAAAAAAAGAAAAACGCATACGTAAGGGTGATGAGGTGTATATTCTTTCCGGTGAATATGCTGGAAGCTCCGGTAAAGTAATGCGGCTGTTGCGCGAATCCCAAAGGGTTGATGTGGAAATTGAAGGGTTGGATGATCAGGGTAAGGTCATCAAACATCAGCGACGTAGCCAAGAATTTCCTAATGGTACAAAGCTTTATCTCAATCCCACCATTCATGTGTCCAACTTGGTGAAGTTGAATTGGAGGGATAAGCGTCGAGGTACGGCTAAGGAGGAATCGATAGAAACCGAGTAGATTCTCTATGAAACCACGACTTCAAACTAAATATCAGGAACAGGTGCTACCGGCCCTTAAGAGCGAGCATAAGTATGGGAATGTGCACGAAATTCCTACACTTGAAAAAATAGTATTGCACATGGGGGTTGATGCGACTCTGGAAAAATCAGCTCTAGATGACGCTATCAGGGATATGGCTTCCATCGCTGGTCGAAAGCCCGTTGTCGATAAGGCACGCAAGGCGGTTTCAAACTTCAAGCTGCGCATTGGTCAGGCTATTGGATGTCACGTCACTTTACGGCGTGATGTGATGTGGGAATTTCTCGATCGCTTGACTACCGCTGCGTTACCCCGAATCCGCGATTTTCGGGGAATTAATCCTCGTGGTTTTGATGGTCGTGGCAACTATTCAATGGGTATCAGCGATCAGTCTATTTTTCCCGAAATTGAACTAGACAAGGTCAAGCGAACTCAAGGTATGGACATCACTATCGTGACTACTGCCAAAACAAACGAAGAGGCAAAAGATCTGCTCACGAAGTTGGGGCTGCCTTTCGCAAAAAAATAAGGAGAATTTATGGCAAAAACATCGTGGATCGCGCGGAATAAGAAAAAGCAAAGGACGGTTGCTAAATACGCAGCCAAGCGTGCCGAGCTTAAGGCAGCTGGAGATTATGAGGGGCTCAATAAGTTGCCTCGTAACGCTAGTCCGGTGAGGGTGGTAAATAGGTGTATGCTAACCGGTCGGAGACATGCATTTATTCGAAAGTTTGGGCTTTCACGGATCGCCTTCAGGGAAGCCGCGGTAAGCGGTTTGATACCAGGAGTAACTAAAGCAAGTTGGTAAAATGGATACAGTAGCCGACATGTTAACTTGTGTGCGCAATGGTAATAAGGCTTTAAAGCCTCATATTGTCGTACGGCACTCGAAGCTAAAAGAAGATATAGCTCGAATCCTGAAACAGGAGGGATTTATTAGTGGGTATTCAGTGAGTGGAAAGCCCAAGGCGGAATTACAAATTGATCTAAAAATAAAGGGGCGTAAAGGTATAATAGAAGGGATTAAACGTATTAGTAAGCCAGGATTACGTAAATATGTGGGGGTGGATGACATTCCTCGGGTGTTGGGTGGATTGGGAATTGCCATCTTGAGTACTCCCAAGGGAGTGTTGACCGGCAAGGAGGCTCGTGAGCAGAAAGTCGGTGGAGAGGTTTTACTTCACGTTTGGTAGAAAGGTAAAAGATGTCTCGAATAGGAAAAATGCCGGTGCCTCTGACTGAAGCTGTGAAAGTTTCAATCAATGGTCGGACTGTTTCGGTGGAAGGACCCAAGGGTAAACTACAATTGGATTTGCCTGAGCTAACAGATGCCAAGCTTGAAGAAAATCAAGTGATTGTAACTCGAGAGAGTGATGAAAAGCGGGCGAAAGCGATGCATGGATTGGCCAGATCTCTGATTAATAATATGGTGGTGGGTGTTGAAAAAGGATTTGTGAAGAAGCTTGAAATCCACGGGGTGGGGTTTAAAGCGGCGGTGAATGGCCAGCTGTTGAATCTTAATTTAGGCTACTCTCATGAAATTAATCATCAGATCCCTGCAGGCTTGAATGTAAGTGTGGAGAATAACACTAATATTACAATTGAAGGTGCAGATAAGGCTACGGTAGGTAAGATGGCCGCAGAAGTCCGAGCCTACTACCCTGTTGAGCCCTATAAAGGCAAAGGTGTACGTTATGCCGACGAACTGGTTGTGCGAAAACAAGGAAAACAGGTACAATAATACTTAAGTAGTTACATAACGATGAGACCCGAAGTAAAGTGTAGGATCGAGCAAAAGCGGCGTTACCGGATTCGTAACAAAGTGAAGGGAACTTCTTCTCGCCCTCGAATGAGTGTGCGTTTTACTGAACGCAACATATACGTACAATTTATTGATGATGAAAAAGGCCATACCTTGGCCTCTGCTTCCACCCGACATAAAACGGAAGCTGATCGCGATAAGCTTGCAGCGAATAAGATAGCGGCTGAAAAAATTGGAAAGACTGCAGCGGAGGTAGCCAAAGTGGCTGGTATCGCAGAGGTTATTTTTGATCGTAGCGGAGCACGATATGTCAAAGGAGGCAAGATTGATGTTTTGGCTAATGCGGCACGTGCTGAAGGCCTTAAATTTTAATTAGACTGAAAGATAAAAAAAGTGCCAGACGAAGAACAACAGGATAATCAACCTAAGCAAGCCGCAGATGCTGCTAGTTCCCCTGAGGGTCAGACTGCTAAAGAAGCCGCTCCTGCCGCCGAGGAGTCGAATGCTACACCTTCATCTGAGGGAAAGAAGGGATTTTCTGAATCGCGAGAAGGGGGTCGTCGTGGTGGTAGGCAACAACGTGGACGCGGGGGGCGTGGTCCACAAGGACCGCAAAAGGAAGATGATGGAATTGTCGAGAAGGTAATTCATATTAATCGCTCCAGTAAAGTAGTGAAGGGAGGTCGGAGATTTGGTTTCAGTGCTCTGGTTGTGGTTGGAGATAAAGAAGGAAAGGTTGGGCTGGGAACTGGTAAAGCCCGTGAAGTAATTTCCTGCATCAATAAGGGCACCGAGGTGGCTCGGCGTAACATGATTAACGTTTCTCTGCATGGTGCTACACTGCCCCATGAAGTGTATTCAATTTATGACGGAGCACGCGTGCTTCTACGTCCAGCATCTCCCGGTACGGGTATTATAGCGGGTAAAACTGTTCGGGCGGTTCTTGAAAGCGCTGGAGTGCGTGATGTTTTAAGTAAATCATTAGGTTCAAAGAACCCGGCTAATGTGGCCAAGGCGGCCTTACAGGCTTTGCAACGACTGCGTCGTCGGGAGGATGTAATGGCTGTTCGCGACCAAAAATAGAAAAATATATCATAGGAATTTTTAATGCGGTTACACGACATCAAACCAAATCTAGGAGCAAAGAAGCGTCGCAAGCGTGTGGGCCGTGGGCCAGGGAGCGGTCGGGGTAAGACCAGTACTCGAGGGCATAAAGGGCAAGGGTCTCGCGCGGGTAGTAGTACTCGAGCAACCTTTGAGGGAGGGCAGATGCCTTACATCCGTCGCTTGCCTAAGCGGGGCTTTAACAATGCTCGTTTTCGTACCGAATATGTTCCGGTTAACCTTTCGGATTTGGAGAAGAATTTTGAGGCTGAAACAACAGTGGATTTGGTTTCGCTCAAAAATGCAGGTCTTGCAAATGGCGGAGGTAAGGTGCTTATTAAGATTCTTGGTAAAGGGCAACTATCCAAGAAACTTACGATTCATGCGCATGCCTTTAGCAGCTCAGCCCAGAAGGCCGTTGAAGCAGTGGGTGGATCCTGTAAGGTCCTAAAAGACATAGTTTCGACTGAGCAAAAGTCGGATGCTGACGAGTCCACGGCGGTTGAATAATTTTATAGATGTTCAGTCAGTACTTCCAGACTCTGCAGAATTGTTTTAAGGTAGGTGAATTACGTAGTCGGATCTTTTTTACTCTAGCACTTCTAGTAGTTTGCCGGTTGATTGCATTAACTCCGATTCCTGGTTTGGATGGGCAACAGTTGGTCGCGTTTTTCAAGGAGATAGGTGGATCAGGTGATGGCGGTGCTGGGCTGATTGGGATGTACAGTATGTTTACTGGGGGCGCTTTGGAGCGTTGTGCGGTGGGGTCTTTGGGTATCATGCCCTATATCAGTGCGACCATCATACTGCAACTGATGACAGCCGTTGTTCCTTCTTTGAGTAAACTCGCCCGTGAAGAAGGGGGGCGAACACAGATTATTAAATATGGTCGTTACTTAACCGTTTTGCTTTGTTTGGGCCAAGGATTCGTAATGTCAATCGGATGGGAGAATCCGCAGAATATACCGGGTTTTGGTGAATTTAAGGGTGAATTAGTAGCTGATGGTGGTTTGTGGTATCGTATTCGAACTATGTTGTTGCTCACTACGGGTACGGTTCTTTTGATGTGGTTGGGTGAGCAAATATCGGAGCGTGGTATCGGAAATGGTATTTCACTAGTAATCACAGTAGGCATTATTGCCAGGGTTCCTCAGGCGGTTTTTGGCCTAAAAGATATGTTTTTCCCTGGTGAAGGAAGCGAGGGGGCGCATCCGTTCAACGGCGTAATGTTGGTGGCATTGTTGTTTGCTGTAGTTGGGGTTGTAATTGCGGTTACTCAAGCAATGCGCAAAATCCCTGTACAATATGCCCAGCGTCAAGTAGGGCGAAAAATGATGCAGGGTGGATCCACTTATTTTCCCCTCAGAGTTAATTACGCAGGCGTGATGCCAATTATCTTTGCTCAGGCACTTCTGATGTTTCCTGCGCAAATATTTGGAACCATTGGCAGAGCGTTAGGAGATGGTAATGTTGCAGATTTTGTTATCGGCCTTGGCGATGCTCTGGCTTATGGCACCGGATGGAATTTAGCGATGCAGTCATTAATGATTTTGTTTTTCTCCTATTTTTGGGTGGCGACCCAGTTTAATGAGACACAGATTTCTGATGATCTCAAGAAGGCTGGGGGATACATTCCGGGCGTGCGGCCAGGTAATGCAACAAGAGATTTTTTGCATCATGCCATGAGCCGTCTCACCCTAGCAGGTGCTATGTTTCTCGTTATTATTGCAGTTATTCCAACAGTGATGATGATAAACTTTGAAATTCCATTCACCGTGGCCCAGTACTTTGGTGGGACGAGTTTGCTGATTATGGTGGGGGTTATGCTTGATACCATGCGACAGGTGGAGAGTCATTTAGCCCAGCATCATTATGATGGATTTTTGAAGGGTGGCAAAAAGGTCCGGGGACGTGCTGGATGATCCCCATAAAGGATGAGGGGCAAATGGCGGCCATGCGTGAGGCAGGCCGTGTCGCGGCAAACGTCTTACAGGATGCATGCCGTTGGGTGAAAGCAGGCGTAACAACCCGCGAATTGGACGAATATGCTGCTAGTCGCATTCGACACTACGGATGTAAGAGTGCGTTTCTAGGGTACGAGGTGCAGGGTAGGAAGTATCCTTGTAACGTTTGTATTTCGATGAATGAGGAAGTGGTTCACGGCCTTGCCGGAAAACGTAAGGTTCTGGAGGGTGACATAGTCAGTATAGATGTGGGTGTTTGCGTAGACGGATTTATTGGCGACAATGCGCGGACTGTAATCGTTGGGGAATGCCCCAAGGAAACGCAAAAATTGATTGAAGTGACTCGGGAAGCCCTGTATGATGGAATTTCCGTCGCTTTACCGGGAAACCGGGTAGTTGACATCTCGTCTGCTGTGCAGAATCGGGTGGAAGCTAATGGTTTTTCAGTGGTGCGTGAGTTTGTAGGTCACGGTGTTGGTGAAGTGGTTCACGAAGAACCCCAAATTCCCAACTATGTTACTGGCCGGGATTCACCGGAGTTACAACCGGGAATGACTCTGGCCATTGAGCCAATGGTTAATGCAGGCACTGCTAAGGTGAAGTTTTTGGCTGATGGTTGGTCGGTGGTGACGCGAGATGGTCTGCCTTCGGCACATTGGGAGCACACTGTAGCGGTGACCGAAGGTGAGCCGGAAATTTTAACATGTCCGGGACCGGGTCCATCCGAGTCGATGGCCGAATAGTTGAGTTAGTTTCGCACCGGCTGGTGCGGGTTGAGCTCGCTAACGGTCATCAGCTAATGGGCCACACTACGCGTGTCACCAATGCGGTGCTGGCGGGTGCGAAATTGGGTGAAATTGTGGTGCTGGAAATGAGCACCTTTGACCTTTCAAAGGGAAGGGTCGTGGAAATAAAAAAATACAGCGATAACTAACAATGAAGGTACGAGCTTCTGTAAAAAGAATGTGTGAACACTGTCGGGTTATTCGACGGAAAGGAATCGTTCGTGTTATCTGTAAAAATAAACGTCACAAGCAACGTCAAGGTTAACTCTCATGCCACGTATTTTAGGTATTGATATCCCAGCAAATAAGCGCATCGATATTGCTCTGCGTTCCATATACGGCATTGGTCCTGCGGTGTCAGCTAAGGTATTGGAAAACGCGCAAATTGACCCGGCTACCCGTGCTCATACTTTGAGCGAGACCCAGCTGGCTGTTATCGCTAAGGCAATACAGACGACTGAAATGCTCCCTTCCCAGACGAGTACTCCTGAAAATCCAGAAACCGGGTTGTGTCCGATCGTTGTGGAAGGTGATTTGCGTCGAAAAATCACTGAGGATCTCAAGCGTCATAAAAACATTAAAACTTACCGTGGTCTTCGTCACATGAAAGGCTTACCGGTTCGCGGGCAGCGAACTCAAACCAATGCTCGTACTCGTAAAGGGCCCAAGAGAACAGTTGGGGCACAGAGTAAAAAGGCTTAATCAATCGAATTACCTATAAATCATCATGGCTGAAGAAAAGAAAGATTCTGCGATCGAACATCCTGAGCCTGAAGCTAAGGAAAAGCCTGAAGCTAAGGAAAAGCCTGAAGCTAAGGAAAAGCCTGAAGCTAAGGAAAAGTCTGAAGCTAAGGAAAAGCCTGAAGCTAAAGGCGAAGATGCTTCAGAAAGTGACAAGGGTTCTCAAACTAAGGATGAAGATAAGTCAAAGTCGTCCGCGCCGACTGCTGCTGAACTTTTGGCAGATGATTATGGTGAGGCCAAGGTCATTAAGGCCAAGAAATCCAAGAATGTTACTAATGGGATTGCTCATATCCGTGCTACTTTTAATAACACCCTTGTGACTATTACTGATATGCAAGGTAATCCCATCAGTTGGTTTAGCGCGGGGCGTGCCGGCTTTAAAGGTTCTCGCAAAAGCACATCCTATGCAGCGACACAGGTGGCACAGAGAGCGGCTCGTGACGCGCAATCACACGGCCTTAAAGAGGTGGAAGTGTGGGTTAAAGGACCTGGTTCAGGACGTGAATCGGCTATTCGAGGCCTACAGGCAGCGGGTCTTGATATTAGTACCATTAAAGATGTGACACCTGTTCCACATAATGGTTGTCGTCCTCCAAAACGTAGACGCGTATAAACCTCAAAAATTTTACTAACACCATGGCACGTTATACTGGTCCTCGAGTTCGATTAAGCCGTCGGTTTAATACTCCGCTTTTTGGTCCTTCCAAGTACCTTGAGCGAAAACCTTATCCGCCTGGAGTTCACGGCCAAAATCGTCGGCGAAAAGCGACCGACTACGCTCTTGCTCTAGCGGAAAAGCAGAAGCTGCGTTTTTACTATGGCTTAATGGAAAAACAATTCCGAGGTGTTTATGAGAAGGCAATTCGCCGACGGGGTGTTACTGGTGAAATTATGCTCCAGATTCTTGAAACACGTCTGGACAGTGTTGTTTACAACCTTGGCTTTGGTTATACCCGAGCTCAGGCTAGGCAGATGGTCGCACATGGTCACATTCTGGTAAATGGAAAGCGCGCTCGTACTCCTTCCATCGCGCTCAGTGAAGGTGATACAGTTGAGATTAAGACGGTGGATAAGAGCCGACATTTGGCCGACAAGAATTTGGAATACTCAACTAGCCGAACTGTTCCTGAGTGGCTTGATTTGGACAAGTCAGCTTATAAAGGAATCCTTAACCGTTTGCCAACCAGGGATGATATGGAGCCAGTGGCTAATGAGCAGACAATAGTAGAATTTTATTCCCGCTAGTTCCTTGGCCCGAGTGGGCTAGAGAATTCAGCAATTATACGGATCACAAACAGGGCGGGAATGTAGTTTGAGATCAGATTAAAATTGCAATAGAAAGTAAGATAAAATGCCAGTTAGATTAGGAGCGTTCGAAAGGCCCTCGCGGCTTAAGAAAGAGGAAGAAACGGCTACCGAGAACTACGCAAAGTTCGTGGCTGAACCATTTGAAATTGGGTACGCGCATACAATAGGTAACAGTATGCGCCGGGTGCTTCTTTCTTCACTTGAAGGTGCGGCTATCACATCGATTAAAGTTGATGGGGCCCAACATGAATTTTCCACCGTCGAAGGGATAGTGGAAGATATGGCTGAGATAATACTTAATTTAAAGCAGGTTAAGTTCAAGATTCATGATACTCGCGATCCTCAAGTTCTATTGCTCTCGGTAAACAAGGAGGGAGCAGTGACTGCTGGTGATATTGAGTTAAATCACAATGTGGAACTCGTAAACAAAGATCAGCACATTTGCACGATTGATAAAAAGAAGAAATTTTTAATGGAATTGACTGTTCAGGTCGGTCGCGGATTTCTAACTGGGGATGATAATAAGACTTTGGATCAGCCCATAGGAGTTATTGCCATTGATTCAATCTTTTCGCCAGTGACTCGTGTGCGTTATGATGTAGGTAATGCCCGCGTTGGTCAGAGAACTGATTACGATAGTCTGGAGTTAGAGATTTGGACAGATGGTAGAATATCGCCCGATGATGCAGTAAATCAGGCAAGCCAGGTTCTGATGCATCAGCTGGAGGTTTTTGTTAATTATGATAAGGATGCGATTGAGTTTGAAGAAGAGAAGGTTGCCCAAACAGAAGAGCAATCGGAGCTCAAGCGTTTGTTAGCCATGAGCGTCAATGAGATTGAGCTGAGTGTGCGCGCAGCGAACTGTCTTAACAATGCAAATATCACCACCGTTGGGCAGCTTGCTACAAAAACAGAAGCTGATATGCTCAAGTACCGGAATTTCGGAAAAAAGTCGCTTAATGAGATTAAAGATAAGCTGGTGGAGCTTGGTCTGGGTCTTGGAATGACTTTTGATGAGAGTGTTCTCGATCCAGCTCTCCTGGTTAGTAAGCCAAACAGTTCTGGGGGTTCGCCTTCAATTTTGTTTGAGGATGATGGAGAGCCGATTGGTTCTACCTCTGCGTTTCTCGATTAGTCACTAAAAGCCTCTTTTATTATGCGCCATCGTATTCGAAAAGCAAAGCTGGGTCGTACTACAGAGCATCGGAAGCGGATGCTAAACAACCTCGTGTGCAGTCTGATTAAGCATCGCCGAGTGAAGACTACTTTGGCAAAAGCCAAAGCAGCACGTGTGGTTGCTGATAAAATGATAACAATTGGAAAAAAAGGGCAAGAGGATGCGGTAGGTTCACACTATCGTCGGCTTATGGCTTCGCGGTTGCAGCAAGATAGAAAGCGCTTTTTTCCAAAGAAAAACGGTGTGTCAGGTAAGGCGCAACGTACTTATTGGCGTGAAAATGAGGATGTAGTTCGAATACTTTTTGATGAAATTGCGCCGGGTTTTGAAGGTCGAAATGGTGGATACACCCGGGTGATCAAGTTGGGCCGCCGTCAAGGGGATGCTGCTGAAATGGCTATTCTGGAATGGGTAAGTGAGGGAGATTCACCAGAAGAGGCTGATAAGTTCACAAAATCAGAAAATAAAGCTAGTAAGAGCG